>NZ_JBFHGD010000019.1:0-26486 GCF_041583255.1 Trichloromonas sp.
GCCGACCGAGCAGTCGAGTTATGACCGCCCGCAGTCTGGCCCACCTTGAAGAGCTGGCCGACAAGGGCAAACGGGGCAAATATGGGGGACCGCTGTCCTTGAGATGACGGGCAAAATGCCCCATATCTTCAGGACACATGGAGCGCCGGTGAACCAATATCTTCTGGACGGCAAATTGATCCGGCGACTGCCACCCGGCGTAAACCAAGTGGTCCGCGAACAGAATGGGGGCGAAATGCCGGTGGAGCAACAAACTCAACAGCCCCTGGTCGTGGCGATGCAGGGGTTTCGTAGCACACATATTCTCCTCTACCAAAGCCAATCGCATCGCATCTTTAACCAGATCTGCCCCCTTCCCCTCATTGCGAAGCCCGTGCACACCCCCGGCAGTGGAGAGCATCTCGTCTTGTTTTCCCTAAAATACTGATGTCCTCAATTTTCTCCTGCAATATCAATCGCCTATACGCAGCAGTATAGCAAGAAGTGGAGTTTTTATCTATTTTGCTTGTGGAGTTTGCAGCATTTTAAATAGTTTTCTAACCCTTCAGAGCGCTAACGGTTCTGCTTCAGCATCGGTCTTAGCCCAATCGAAAAAACCAGACAGATCTTCTGTGATGAAGTATGGCTGAGCAACACGCAGCTTCTCTTCCGACCAGTTCCACCATTGAACCTTCAAAAATTTATTAATCGTCTCTTCATCAAAACGATATCGAATAATTTTTGCTGGGGCTCCACCAACAATTGCATAATCTGGAACATCCTTGACAACGATCGATCCTGCGGCAATGATTGCACCATCGCCAACCGTTATCCCGTCCCGAATGAAAACCTTTGCACCTATCCACACGTCATTACCGACCTCGACTTTTTCTCTTTCTTCAAAATGTCCTTCATCCGTAAAAGAAACACCGCATTGCCTAAGGGTCGAGAAAAAAATCGGGCTTGTACTGACGAAATTGGTGGGGTGGTTACCATAACCACACAGCAGGTAGGGGCCGACAGAGCAGAAACGGCCGAAAGAGGCCATGCTGACAAGAGAACCCATAGCAAAATAACTATACTTATCGACAACAACATTAGACAATCGGCAACCGTTATAAATTGCAACATGGCTATTAATTTCTGAGTTGTGTATCTGGGCATCAACCAACATGACATTGTCTTCGCATCGGCTACCGACAACCAAAGACCGGTCAACAACATTAGCAGACTTTCCGAAGGTCGAGGATTTTATCGTTACGTGATCCCCGATGACAGCCCCATCGCCAAAACTCGAATCTTTACTTATCGAAACATAATTACCTATCAGGGTTCCGGGGTAAAAAAATTTGTATTTAATTTTTGAAGTTTTACCAAGAATCCATCGTAACATACCAAATAACCTTAAGGAAGGAATGTAGTCCGTTGTCGTCCAAGCAATTGTCTTCAATTTTAATTTTTATTCAACTAATTATAGTTTCATATGAAGTCCATTAAGAAACTTATTGAGTTTACTTTCTAATTGTTCTAATTATTGGTGGCCTTTTCGGCCCCAAATGGCTCCTACTTAAGAACTAGTTTGTTTTTGGCAACAATTTCATGAACAGAAAATGGAGCTTGCGATCTTGGTGCGGGGAATCAATGTATTCCTGTTGCAGCCCCTTTCACCTCGGGGATATCGACTTAGGCCCGGAGTTTATCGGTGTAATATTCTTCTATCACGACTATGAATTCAAAATATCTTCCAGAGAAACCCTTGGAAAAACATCTAGCATACCACCCTTTGTCGCATTCAATATCTGGCAACCTCTCTGTTTGGCATACTCCTGCATCAAACGATATTGCTGCCAGCGAAAGTAATATTCTTTAAACCAACGCTCAGTGGTAAACCCAGAGAGGTGTTCAACATCACTAACTCCTTCTTCCTCTTTGTAAAAGTGATGGTCGCTAACCCTCTTTGTGTCATGCAGATAATCATGGTCACAACCAACCAGATAAACTTCTTTGAACCCCATATAAAAAGCTAGCTGGATCGCAGCATATATAACTGTACGCACCTGAAAGGGAGACGCGGCTATATCCCAAGTGCTCTGTCTTAGATGATTTTGCTCATTAAGATCTGAGCTATGAGTGTAATCGATTAAGTATGTATCTTGAAAAGATTTTTCAGGGTGCAGCCTGAAAAACTCATAAGTGGAGTATTGATATGGGGCATGGCAGAAGAAACAGATTGTATTTTTCGAATAATTCTCATGCATGCCATCAACAAGTTTCTCCACCTCGGCAAAAGTAAAAGGTGAATGGTAAGGAGCAACGACATGGTATTGAGGAGAAATAACCCGGATGTCTCGATGTAAAAAAAAGTGGCTGACAGCAATACAATGTTCATCTGCAAGAGATCTCAAATCCTGCTGGGCGACTGAAGGGCCGGTTGCAAGAATAAAACACCGCTCGCCCTTATGTTGGTCTTTGAAAACGGTATTATCTTTGGCCAGGTGGGCGACCTGGCTATTTAAGGAAGCGCGTTGGTCTGGCGCGCGGTGGTCACGTAACTGCTCAAGGAGTTGATAGACTCCTCGGGGGAGCCCCCAGTAAGCCAATTTTTTGAGTGCCGTATAGCATGGGGTTTTCATAAACCTGCCGTCTATTCCTTATGATTTTCATTATGTAGCTTTACGTAATTTTTTTCGGATCGGAACTTCACTGTCATACACTTTTTTCACCCCATCCCCCAAGGCCTTCTCAACAGTCCTGATATCCCTGACCAAGCGAGCCAGCCCACCCGGTTCTACCGAAGCGGCCTGATCTGAGCCCCACATCGCGCGGTCCAGAGTGATGTGTCTCTCAACGAAACAGGCTCCAAGCATGACGGCTGCAAGTGTTGTTTGCAACCCGACTTCATGTCCTGAATACCCGATGGGGCAGTCAAATTCATCCCGCAGAGTCCGTATCATCCTCAAGTTCAACTCCTCCGGCGGACACGGGTAACTGCTCGTACTGTGAGCAAGCAACAACTGTTGAGGAGGAACCTGCATGACCCCCGCCCTGATTTCCTCCATCGTTGACATGCCTGTGGAAACAATGACCGGGCGGTTTTTTGAAACGGTATGCTGCATTAGCTTGCCATCCGTAAGACTGGCTGAAGCCATTTTGTAGCACGGGGGGGAAAATTGATCTATGAAATCTACAGATGGTTCATCCCAGCAGGAAGCAAACCAAACGATTCCCTTGTCAAGACAGTAACGATCTATTTCTGCATACTCCTGCTCGCCGAACTCTACGCGGAGGCGGTATTCCATGTAGGTCATCACCCCCCACGGAGTTTCGCGCATGACGTCGCGCTGTGCTGGCGGCACACACAGTTCTGGCGTACGTTTCTGAAATTTAACGGCATTACATCCGGCAAGACTGGCTGCATCAATGAGTTTCTTTGCAATACCGAGATCACCGTTATGGTTGAGGCCGATCTCGGCGATGATGTAAGTGGGGTGCCCTACCCCGATTAAATGTTCCCCTATTTCAACAACTGCACCCAAACTAAACCTCCTTCTTCTATTCGTATGTTTTTACCACTATAAATAGATCTGCCAATTAAGATGACTGGCAAACAATTGTCTTGCTACAATACCATGCTTTTCAATATCAGTTCACTCACCTCCCGGACAGCATCATCCCCTCCCCTAGATTCTAGGATGATTTTCGCAATTGGCCAAACAGAAGGGTGCGCATCGGCAACTACCACAGGGCAACCGACAGACTGCAGACATTCAATATCATTTACATCATTACCAACAAAAACCGTCTTATCCAGATCGACCTGACGCTTTTCTGCCCACGATTGCAGTGCCCCGATTTTGTCATCCAGTCCTTGCAGGCAGTCGATCTCAAGTTTAGCGCAACGAGCAGCAACAACCGGGTTTTTTTCTGTAGATACAACAACCACAGCAACGCCCGCTGCACGCAACCGTCCTATCCCCCAGCCATCGCTCCTGCTGCAAAACACCGCTTCCTGACCATTTTCCAGGACCAGCACGCGGTTGTCTGTAATAACACCGTCAAAGTCCAGAGCAAGAGCTTCCACCCGGACAGGTAATTGTGTTGCTTTGGCGGCCTTCAATTGTTCCCGCAATAAGGGCTCGGCCACACTTAGATCCAAGGGGGAATCTATTTCCCAACAGCGTTCAGCCGGCATCTCATAAAGAGCGGTTTTACCGAAAAACCGGTGTCTATGTTTGATAAATTGCTGCGTATCCATGACATAGACAGAGCCAGTTTCAATATATTCGGCCGCTCGCTGCTGCCGCAGAGGACGAAACGCCTTATCGTGATTGACACCGACAGCATCACCCTGTTCATCTTTCCGCCACAGGAAATAATGAAAATCACTGACCGCAAGAGCTGTATCAGCGTCCCCATCAATAAACACCTGAACCGTCCCATCGATATCGGCAGCCAGGGTTAAGGGAGACGTACATTGCAAAAAAACTAAACTCTCAGGAAGAACCTCACCCGCTTGTTCCAGCGATTCCAGCACGTGAAGAAGCGCCCCCTCTGACGAGGCCAGATCTCCACTCAATTCAGCGGGTCGCATGATCACCTCGGCACCAAATTGGCAAGAGACCGCCGCAATCTCCTGATCATCAGTGGAAACAATAATCCGGTTGACATAACGGGCCGCTTTTGCTGCCTCGATTATCCACCCGATCAATGGCTTGCCAGCCAACATTTGAAGGTTCTTCCTGGGGATTCCTTTCGACCCTCCCCTTGCTGGAATAATTGCCGTCAAAAGTGCTTGTTTATCAATCATCATACGCCCTATTCAATCCCCTCCTTGAACACGTTTTATTTTCTCAAGAGCCAGACAATATCTCTCAACAAGGAACTTTCTGGAAAATTGTGTCCAATAGGTCATGGAGGCTTCCTGAACGATCTCGGAACTCAAGTCGGCAGAAGTTGCAGCCTTTAATCCACTGACCATGTCTCCGACATTTTCATGCGAGAAGAGCCACCCCGTTCTTTCATGCTCTATCAACTCGGAAACACCATCCACTTCGGCAGCGACCACCGGCGTCTTAAGTACCATCGCTTCCAAAACAACCCTCGGCATGGCCTCTGCCCGGGAAGCCAACAACAAAGCATCGGCCGCATAAATCCACTCAAGCGCACACGACTGCTCGAGAAAAAACCTGACATAACCTGTCAAGCCGCTCTGTTCAACTTTTTTCTCCAGGTCTTGTTTCCAGCAAAGGGGATCTGCCCCAACAAAGCAAACCAGAGCTTGTGGAATTTCCTGAACAATAGCAGCTAGGTTTTCGATTACTATGTCCTGACCCTTGCGGGGCTGGAGGCTACCGATACACATGATCAGAAACCTGTCAGAGGGCAATCCCAGAGAATGTTTACTCCTGGCCTTATCATTCTCCAGTAACTGTCGGGCCTTCTCCTCTTCACAACAGTTCGGGATATAGTCACAGGGGATATTTTTCAATGCGTCCATGGACCCCCATTCATCCCGGCAATTTGAAGAAACAAAAACATAGTGATCATATTCCGCCATGACTCCTAGGGCCCAGTCCAAATCTCGAGAAGCCGTTGGCGACAGAAAATGCCGCGGAGATTCGCGGACGATAAGTACCTTTGGTGCGTCAGTTTTTATCTCAATAGAGTTCCACACATCATGACTGCATAGGCCATTAACGAGGATCAATTCCGGCTGCATGAAGCTTCTTAAAAGAAGACGCCTAAAGAAAAAAACAACGAAATCCACAAGGATAAACACTGTCTTTACAGGCTTAAAAAAACTCATCCCTGAAAAATTAAAGACCGCTGGAAGGTGTTTTAAAAAAACCCTTCCAGTATCAACACCATTCAAAAATGGTGGAAGTTTATCACTTTTATCACCTCGGCCACTGACCACAGTAACCGACTCATCAGTCGCCAACAACGCTGACAATACATCCAGCGCCGACTTGAAAACGCCCGTTTTCCCTCCCAATTGAAGCGTAAGAAATAAAATCATTCGAAAAATCCTGTCATATTCCCAAATCAAACATGATCGAAAATTATAAGGTAACCACTAAAGGCAGTCTTCAATCGATCTATAAGAACAGATTTTTTCCTCGACAAGCAAACTATTGCAGTTGGCAGAAACCAGGTCTACACCTCTTTCCTGTAGATGAGAGACGACTCTAGGGAGCACAGCCTGAACTCCGGGCGTTCCATTGTATTCCAGTGCCGTCAAATGAATGCCTGCGTCCTGAGCCATTTTATGCTTCCGCAATGTCCCTTCATTAAGCCCATTGTGTAGCCTGTGGACCTTCTTGATTTCTTGCTCAAAAAAGGGACTGAGCTCTTTTAAATCGACTCCAACTAAACAAATATCTGAACCCGGAAAAACAATCGCAGCCAGATTAATCGCTGTTGTGAGCGATCCCCGGTAAAAAAAAAGTTTTTCCTGGAGGGTTTCTGCCCAATAAAAAGATCTCGGGTCGCTGCACTGATCATTTTTAAAATATTCAATATTTTTGTAGCTGCTCAAAAAAGGCATCCAGTAGCAGTTTTCAGCATAAACCTGCTTTCGTCTCTCCAGTGCTGTCTTGAAATTCCTACCAGGAAAAACCAGTGTCTCCCGATAATATTCGTTAACAAAAAAACGTATTTCACTACCGAGCTTCCTAGCAATACGCAACGACTCAAAAAATACAAACTGAGCTGGGTAATGGCGATCTGCAAGAAAACAAAATTTAGGAACAAGATTTATCTTTTTGTGAAAAAGCAGAAATTTGTTCAGCGCGAGAGTTTGAGTATGTTTATTCAAAAGCTGCAGTTCACGACTCGATAGGTCAAGCATCGATTGCCCTGACCCTATTATAAAGCAGGTTTTTTTTGCTTCTGTCATCGTTTGGCCTTAAGGTTTTTCTGCTTCAATGTAGAAACTGTACTCAGCTCTTTCCTGCCGATCAATACTAGGTGATTGCATGGCAGGACACGCTGAATCCGTAAATTTCCCATTTCTAACTAAACGGAAACCGGCAGAGACAAACAGGTCGTGCAATTCCGGGTAATCATAGACATGGACATGAGCCGGGACACGAGCGGGATCCATAAGAGAAACACACCAGTCACGGAAACCATATCGACCCAATTCTCTTAACTTATCGCCAACGATCCGCACGTCAACAAGTGGCCCTCCACCGACATCAAAACGCCCTGAGTATGATGCTAACCAACCGACAAAAAGATTGTGGAGGAGAAGATGCTCGGGAGGCAGAACACCAGCTTGGACCCTCTGAAAAATTGGTGATGCCCCATTTGCAAGGAACCAATGCCAGTCGCTAGCCTCGAACTTTCCAATCAACTGGTTCAAGTCAGGCGTCGCGAAGCGGATGACCCCCCCTCTTTTCATGCAACGAAAACAGTCCTGTACAAGCAAGCGACCTTGGTCAAAAGTCAGATGCTCTATCAGGTGGGAGGCATGGATCGCATCTACAGAGTTGTCAGGAAACGGCAGATTCCCATACCGTAAATCACAAAGGAAATCAGAACCGACCAGATCGACACATTCCCAACCAGGACGGAAGAATTTGTCTTTCGTATCCCCGAGAGAAAGATATATCCTCCCACCAAAGCGGAGTTGGCGTCCAATTTTTCGCCCCAGTTGAGTCCTTCGAAATTTATCGATAAGTCTATTCAACAGCATAGCATCCAGCAAGACACAATTTACCCTCAGCCTAAGCAGGCGTTCTAAGCAAAGTCCAGACCAAGGCGGAAAGCAAGTCATTGATAGTGGCTGACGGGTACAACTCTCTGGCAGCATTAAGCACGTCTTGGGTAATCCACTCCAATCGACCGCGACCGGGCGATTTGACTAAAGCAAGGGTCTCGACCTCGGCATTTTCTATATAACTCTGAAGATCTTTCAACGTCATCCGGTTCAGACTTTTACGAAAAAAAACTAATGCATCTTAGACTTCACATTTAACCACAATACAGACATCACATTTCATCGCACTGACTTCACTATTTAATCTTTGTCTTCGGAAACAGGGCATTTAGCACAACGATTATTGATTCTCTGTAACCACCCAAGGAATTCTTATCGACAGGCAGCCTGGTCGTTTGTCTCCTCTGGGTGAATCGATATCGGTCAATCTGAAATCGAGAACGTCCTCCCGTTTGTCTTCCTGTTTGCTACCGATTGCGCTGCCGACAGAAACGATGTAATTGGTGGGAGCAAGCAAGCGTCCCTGTACCTGCAGTAAGAATTGATGTTTCCCCACTTTCAGGTCATAACTCGGGCAGGGTTGTACATCCCGACTATCAGTAAAAAAGACAATCTGCCCTTCAGCATTTTTCAGATAACAGGTCAAGACCAATCCAGGCACGACCTCCCTGACCTCATAGACAATTCTGATAGCAAAAGAGTCCTCGCAGGTCATTTCCCGAACAGCTACTCCTTTTTGGTTCCTGATGGATAGTTCCTTGAACTGCCCCCGTTTATCCAGCTCTTGTTCAAAGCAGACTGTGTTTTCTTGATCTATGTCGGAGAACAGGTATCTCTCCACAGCTTCCCTTGCAGGCAGGACTGCAGTGAGTTCACCGTTCTGCAATAAAGCACACTTGTCGCATAGATTGTTGACCGCGCTCATGTTGTGGCTGACAAAGAGGACTGTGCGCCCTCCCGCAGCAATATCCTTCATTTTGCCGAGACATTTTTTCTGAAACGCCACATCACCTACCGCCAGGACCTCGTCCACCACAAGAATTTCAGGCTCGAGATGTGCCGCAACGGCAAAGGCCAAACGTACATACATCCCGGACGAGTAACGTTTGACAGGTGTATCAATAAACTTTTCAACCTCAGCGAAAGCGACAATCTCATCAAATTTCTGGATCACCTCGGCTTTTGTCATACCGAGAATTGCGCCGTTCAGGAAAACATTCTCCCTCCCAGTCAACTCTGGATGAAAGCCGGTCCCGACCTCCAACAGACTTGCGACCCTCCCCTTCAAAAGGACTTGCCCCCTGCTCGGCGTTGTCACTTTCGAAAAGATCTTGAGAAGAGTCGACTTCCCGGCTCCATTCCGGCCGATAATGCCGAGAACTTCACCTTGCATGACATCGAATGAGATGTCGCGCAGCGCCCAGAATCGATCCTGAGCCCCAGCCGTTGGCAAGGCCCCCTGACCGTGCATCCCCCCTAGTCGGGCATTGGGATCTTCCTGTCCACGGATTCGCGCCCACCAACTCTGGAGATCATTTGCGAGCGTGCCGTGATTGATTGCACCAAGACGGTACTGCTTCCACAATTCTTCGACCCGGATGACAACATTGCCCCCCAGGGAGAAATCGACGGGACGCATTTTAAGTCTCTCCGCAGATGGTTTCTGCTCAGCAACTTCAGGGGTAAGCCCGAGATCTATTTGATTCTCACGATCCATAATTTATGCCATTAATCATTGGCAGACTTTGGTTCATACGAAAACCTCATGCTTTGCTGCACCTTCAAATCAAACGGTATCCATAAAGCTTTTCTCGATTCTTGAGAAAAGCACAATCCCCAGAGCAAGAATGAGTAGCGTCATAATAAAACTGACCAACAGATTCAATGCATTCACCTCTCCCACGCCAAGAAAAGTATAACGGAAAAACTCGATGAGCGGCGCCATGGGGTTGAGAGCCATCAGCCAATACCATTTTTTCGGGACAATACTCATCGGGTAGACAACCGGCGTCGCATACATCCACAGTTGCGTACCAAAACCGACCAGTTGAGCCAGATCACGATACTTGGTGGTGAGCGAAGAGATGATAATTCCGCACCCTAGCCCCAAAAAAGCCATTTGCAAAACAATCAGGGGCAATAAAATTAACAGGGGTTTAAAGTGAATATCGGCGTCCTTCACGGCAAAATATCCCCAGAAGCACAAAAACAGGGCCACTTGAATGACAAAAGCTATCAGATTACTGAGGACTACAGAAATCGGCACGGTCAATCGGGGGAAATAGACCTTGCCAAAGAGGTGTGCATTGCCCACAAAAGTGTTGGAGGTTTTGGTTAGACAATCAGAAAAATACCGCCAGGCCACGAACCCGGACAGGTAAAAGAGGATTTGTGGAAGGCCGTCAGTGGATATTTTGGCAACCTGGCCAAAGATAATAGTAAAAACCAGGGTCGTCAAAAGCGGCTGGATGAGATACCAGAGTGGCCCGAGAACCGTCTGTCTGTATACCGCCACAAAGTCGCGTTTGACAAACAATGCGATCAGGTCGCGATAACGCCAAAGCTCTGCAAGATGAATATCAAACCAGCCAGAAACCGGACGCAAGGTGGTGGTCCATTCGCCCCCTGCAGAGTCGCCTGTAAGTGTCGGATTAATCATCTGGTCTTTGTTCGAGTTATGCACGCGTCCCCCACCAGGATACTTAATCGTGTTTTTAGAGAGCATCAATGGGTTGGTATCTTTTACCGGCACTTATCCTTACCGAGCATGCCTTGGATTTCACATGATCTACATAGGCGGGCGAAAATTCTTTGAAACTAAAGACATAAGAGATTCTACTGATATTTTTCTAGAGGTAACCCACAAGTTCAAACATGCTGAGATAGATCGCCTGATCATCAGCACACTCACTGTACTCTTTGCAACAGGATCGATAGAGGCACCCTCATGACATGGTCCAAAAGCCGCATTCTGAAAGCAAGGGACCCACATTCACCTGACCAGCTGGCTAATCATCCTTGCGGGGCAAGTGATCAACAAACTTGCTGGTACTGAACACCCTGCCGAACTTCATGATGACCCACTCCCCCCCATAGGGGTCTACTGGAAGAGTCTCCAGATATCCAGCCTCCAGAACTTCCTTGATATTATCGGGCATCCGATCCTTCTCCGACTTGAAACGCTCAACGGCCTCTTCGATAAGATCGGCGCGTTCAAGTGCCAGCAGTCTCTTTTCCAGGCGCAGTTTAAGGCGCTCATCGCTGGTCTGGGTCAGCACTCCCCGGAGAAACATGATGGCCGTCTTTGCCTTGCCCCCATAATAACCGAGTCGAGCCGCCAGAGGGGTCAGAAATTCGGGGCTTCCCGGCAACCGGCTGGCCTCCATCAGGTATTCGGCCCCCTTGGTGTAATCCTCTAGAAAGTAGAAGGAGTTGAAACCGATAAAGAAAGGGATTTGCCAATCATCGACCCGGTGTTTCCGCCCCTTCTCCAGCAAACGGTTGGCATCTTCCACCTTGCCGGCATCCCAGGCCAGCACCCCTTCGGCAAGTACGTAGGGATCGAGAAAATAGGGGTCCAGGTCGGTAACAGCCTCAAGGCCGGCAATGATATAGCGCCAGTCGTCCTCGGTCAGTTTCTGCTGATGCATGGTCCGTTCCCCGTAAAAGGTGATGGTCTTCAGCAGCTGAAAATCTGACAGAATCCCCTTATGCTCCAAGGCCATAAGGCGGGTAAAGCGGGAGGGGATAATATACCCGGCCTCGGTAGAACTGCGAACAACCGCGCGCTGGTCCCATACGTGCCGGTTCAGCCAGCCGTATGCGGGCAGAATCAACACTGCAAGCAGAACCAGACCGAAGCGGGCCGACATCAGTTAAACTCCCGTCGCTGAAAAATAAGGGAGGCAAAAAGCAGAATCAGAGTGACATAGGCGAAGCCATACCCCATTGATCCAAGCAGCCGTTCGCTTTCGATGGCCAGCCCGTGGGCAGCTTCGAGCTGAAAGTCGAACACGGAAAAGTTTGGCACCAGGTAGACGACCATGTCGATGAACCATTTCAACTGCACCGAGAGGTCTTCAGCGAACCCGGACTTGAGATAGAAGACCACTTCCTCGATGCTCTGCCCAACCACATAGGTGCAGATGGAAAATATCAATGTCACAAATGAACTGGTGCTGACGGTACTGAAAAAGACCACGATCGCACTCATAACGGCGAGCTTGAGATAAACAAATAAGCAGGCCAGAAAAAAGGTCAACCAGGAAAAAGCCCCGAAATAAGCCGGATAAAGAACGCGCAGCAGAAAAACGGTGGCGCTGCACAGCCCCACGAGAATCAACTGCGACATGAACACGAAAAGCAGAATGCCGAGATATTTGCCAAGAATGTACTCCACCCGGCTCACCGGTTTGGAGAGCACCAGGTGAATGGTCTTCTTTTCGATATCTTTAGTCATCAGATTGAGGCCGACAAACAATACCAGCAGCAGCCCGGAAAAAGAGAGTGCGCTGAGATTCATATCGACCGTAACCTTGCCGATATCGCGCATGAAGAATCCGGCCACGGCGACATTGAGCCCGAGAATGAACAGCGAGAAAACGACGATCCCCAACACGGAGCGATTACGGATTCCCTCCTTGTAGGTGATCCAGGCCAGAGCCATACAGCGACTCATTGGGAACTCTCCTTAACGGTCTTGAGAAAAAGGTCTTCGAGAGATACACGCTCGGTTCGCGTCGCCAGCACCTGCACATCAAGCGCATTCAAATGGCCGACAACTTCGGCCAGTCGTTGCGGCGCCACCGACATAATCTCGCCTTCGGCCCCCCGCAGAAGAACTCCTGCCGCAGCGGTTACAGCCAGGCGCTGCTCTTCGCTCATCGCTCCCAGCACCAGATGAACCGGCCGCTGGGAATCCTCGCGAAACTCGCTGTGATGAAATTCACGCACCAGCTTGCCGCCAACCAACAGTCCAATGCGGTCGCACAACCGGCCGACATCGCTGAGAATGTGAGAGCAGAAAAAGACGGTTTTCCCCGCTTTCTTGAGATCCAGAACAATGTCAAAAACCCCTTTACGGCCGATCGGATCGAGCCCGGACATCGGTTCATCGAGAATCACAACATCCGGGTCGTGAAGCAGGGCAAAGCAGATACCGGCCCGCTGCAACATCCCCTTGGAGAACGTTCTCAATGGCCGCCTGCGGGAGGCGGTCATCTCGACCCGCTCCAGCAGCTCGTCAATGCGCGCGGCACGCCGGGCTGGCGCCATGCCCGAAGCACGGCCGCAGAACTCGAGCAATTCCTGCAGGGTAAGGTGATCGTAGAGGTAAGGGTTTTCGGGGAGATAACCGATGACCTTCTGAATCGAGGCTTCGGCCAGGGGCCGGCCGCGAAAAGTAATTTTTCCCCGGTCGGGCCGGATCAGGCCGAGGATCATGCGGATGGTCGTGCTCTTGCCGGCGCCATTGGGGCCGATCAAGCCATACACCTCGCCGGTGGCCACTTCGAGATCCAGATCGTGAACCGCCTGCACTTTTTTCTTGAACAAGCCAGGATCGTAGGTCTTACTGACAGCGCAAAGGACAATTTCGCTCATAGCTTCCGTTCATCGGGCACACCGGTATCAATTTGACGTGCCGGTAAAAAGGATTCAACAGATCGACCGGTCTTGGCAGCCGCCCGACGGACATTGAGCTGGTGCAGATAGACCCAGGCCGTCTCGAATACCGGATTGCGCTCAATGGTCATCTTTACGGCCTCGTAGGCCTTGTCTTCTGCCCCGGCCATATCGTACAGGAGCGCCAGAGTGTACCATTGCCAGTAGCCGCCCGCCTGTTGAACCAGGGTCTCTGCGGCGGCGACCAACTGGCCGACGATCGCATCATCCCCGGTCTTTGCCGCCAGCCGCACCAGCTTCGGCAAAAAATCGTTGAGGATCCGGTACTGGCTGTAAGGATTATACGCAAGCTCCTGAAACATCACAATGTTTTCTTTGAGATCAGACGTTCTGACGAGATTGTCGCGCAGCCTGCCGATCTGCCACTCGATACCAAACAACCAGAGGCCAACGGTCATCCCGGCCAGCAGCAGAAAAACCGCCAGGCGCCTGGGCCAGACGCGCCAGTTGGCCTCCCAACCGCTGCCACCGGCCAGCAGAATGCCGGCAAAGGCCAGAAAAAGCGCACCGAGCGGCGGATACCGAAGAGGCCATTCAAACAGGGACTGCAGCAGAAACGGGAGCAGAAACAGGTGACAGAAGAACATCCGGGGCTCGGCAGCCCCCCCCTGACGGCGCAAGCTGCGGCGCAGCGAGACCAGAAACAGGGCAACCATCGCTGTCAGCGCAACAAGGGCAGGCAGCCCCCCCTCTGCAACCAGCTGGAGATATTCGTTATGGGCCCAGCAGGCATTGTGCCCGAGCGCTTCATATTCAACGACTCTAAGCAGATCATGCGCGGCCAGCTGGTATTGCGGCAGCTGGTACTTGTAATTATCCAGCCCGACTCCCAGCCAGGGGTGATCACGAAACATCAGCAAGGCGCCGGCCCACAGCACCAGCCGTTGATCGTCGCTATGCGACCGATTCGCCGCGCTGGTCAGAACCGGCCCGCCCGGCACGATGGCGGACACCACAGCCGGCGCCCCGCCGGCAGCGGAAGAGGTCTCCACCTTCGCCGGTTCGAAAGCACCGTGCATCAGCACCCAGTACAGAACAAAAGCGCCTGCGATCGTCCCAAGCATTCGCACAAGCTCGGTCCGCTGCCCCACGCCATCAGCAAGCCGGTGACGCAGCGCGGCCCAGATGAGCAAGGCCAATACGGTCGCCAGCGAGATCCATCCGGCCCGCGACTGGGTCAGCAAGAACACAAAAGCCACCAGCCCCACGGGAAGCCAGCGCAGCGGCCAAAACACATGGCGCACCACCGGGCGGTCGCCATAGAGCAGCAGCCAGGCAAAAGCCAACAGACAGAGGACCAGCAAGAGAGCGAAGAGGTTGGATTGGTAATAGATGCCGCTGAGACGGATGCCCCAGGTCGGGGGGAGCAACCAGGGGATCAGCATCTCTTCAGCCACCCCGAAAGCGAGATAGTCGAGATACTGGTAAAGACCGAGCACCGCCGCACCAACCCCGGCTACCAGCACCCCCTTGACCAGCAGGTCGAAAAAGGCCGCTGCGGGGCGCGCCAGCTGGATGACCAACAGCAGAAAGAGCAGGCAGGAAAGCATCACGCCGGCTCCCACCCAAGCGGTCGCGGCCTGGGGGGCCTGCACGGCGGAACAGATCGCACCACCGGCCAGCAGCACAGCAGGCCACAATGCCCGGGGAAACCAGAGGCGACGGCTTTGCGCCAGATACGCCAGCGAAGCGCCCAGAGTGCCGAACAGAAACAGGAACTGCTTGGCCACCTGGTTTCCGTCGCCCAGCCAGGGGAGCCAGACAAACTGCAACAGGGCTATGCCCGCGACAACCGAGCAGGACAAGGGCTTCGGGCTCAACTCCCCCCGAACAACCAGCGAAGGTTTTGGCGACGTCGACACATTGACCACCCGGGCAAAAGAAACCAGCAATCGTTTAAACGAGAAAACCCCCTCCAGAGGAAGGGGTTTTCAAGAGCAGAACTACAACAAAACGAGCTTACTTGCCAACTTCTTTCCAGCTGGAATCGAAGGCGCCATCGCTCGGGACGGTCGGCACAGTGACGTTTTCAGCAAGAATCGCAGCTTCAGCATCCGAGTACTTGATGCCCTGATAGTCGCTGGCTACGCCGTAGGCCTTGGTCCCTTTGGCATTGTAGGAGAGGGCGGCGTAGGTTGTCCCGTCAGTGGACGCCACATATGCCATCATGACATTGGGGGAAAGGGTCACCCGGATCGTGCCGCCACCGCCAGTGCCGTCCTCTATGGTCACATCGCCGTCTTTAGCACCCTTAAAAGCGCCCGTGCAATCAACATCAGCAGCAAAGGCAGCACCGGCGGTCAGAGAAAGCGCCGCCGCTACGAACAGCAGTTTCTTCATGATATTTTTCATTGAGCATCTCCTTTTATCGACAGAAGGTTTTTAATTAGTAGGGGTAATGATAGCTCTCGGCGTAGTGGGCCTCAATGTTGGTTCGCGTGGTCCGCAAATCAGCCTGAGCTGCCGAGTTGAACGCCTTCTGGCGATACGAGGCAAACTGAGGAATGGCGATTGCCGCCAGAATACCGATGATCGCAACAACGATCAACAGTTCGATCAGGGTAAACCCCTTCTCTGATTTTCTGAATTTCTTAAGCATGTTCACTTCTCCTTTCATGATGTCAGGTGGTGCCGGAATACCGGCCAAATACAGTAACCTTACCAAAATCTAGAGTGCTGTAATCCTCCACCCCCCTTGGGTTGTGAGTTCAAACATTACGCTTAGCTTGCCTAATACATATACAACATCTATTCCAACTCTTCAGACAAATGTTTTTTGTTAAATTTTGCAACATTTCAGCTACTTACGTCTATGTGCCACAAAATGTTCTGACGTCTACATTTCAGCTAAGCCATTTTTTGTCTACCCGCAGTAACAATTTTTGTCACTTTCGTTTGCAGGACCAGGGTTGGACAAGCCCCTGAAAACCACGCACCCGGAGAGGCGACAAGGAGCACTAATAGCGATACAGGTCAATAGGGGTAGTGGTAACGATCCGTATATTGAGCCTCAACAAGCATCCTGACACTGCTCAGATCAGTCTGTGCCCCGGAGTTAAAAGCTTTTTGCCTATACTGGGTAAATTGCGGGATGGCAATGGCCGCAAGAATGCCAATGATCGCGACTACGATGAGCAACTCAAGCAACGTGAAACCTTCTTGAGACTTCTCCATCTTAAAACTCCCCCCCCCCCAAACCTGTCGGACTGATCTCGAACTGGTTGCTAAATCGTCTCTTTGATCCAGACAGAGCCCCTTTTTAACAATAGCTAAGCCATCAAGCTCGAATCTGTGTTCAAACATTCAATTTTCGCTACAGGCCGCACAGCATGACAGGCACCGAGACGAAATTTAAGACCCATTGAATGAAGGACTCACTGAACATACGCTCTCTACATAAACATATTTTCACCAGCCACACCTTAAAAGATGCAACTAATGTTCCTTTTTTCTGCATTCTAAAAATCTCCTACTGTCCGTCTCGACCCTCTGTCCTTCAAGCTAACTCCAAAACCGGCCTTACGCAAAGACGCAAAGCCGCGGTTAACCCCTCAAAGATAAGGGCCTAATACCCATGGTATCGGCCCTTACTGCGGCGCCAGCCTGCGTCTTTAGTGAGCGCAGCGAACGAGCGTGAGATATGATTTTTCTTTTCGGGTTATGCACTTGGCTTCAGCTGGGGTTGGCTGACCGACAACCAGACCAATCGTATTCACAGGGATGAACAGAACATACAGGATTATAGACCCTTCATTATTATTCCCAACCCTATCCTGCCCATCCTGGCTATCCTTGTCGTAATGCTTTTTTCTACCTAGACTTGCTCATTCACTTGATTAAAGTGAATACCTAGATTTTCTTTTAAATCGATTTCCGTCTTCCCGGATGAGATTTCCATTCAGACCTCGATGGCAACGCCCAGCGCTCTGCAGAAACCAACGAGATCCTGGTAGCCCTTGGTCAAAATGTAACGCAAAATATCCAAATCCAGCTTCTGGTATTCGTGAACAGCCACATTACGAAAACCCACCATGGCCTTCATCGAGAACGCAAGGGCAGAATCCAGGCGGCCTCCCTGCTGCAAGAGATCAAAGGCCTGAGCGCTGCTCTGAGGAACCCCCAGGCGTTCTTTGGCAACGACATACATGGACATATCTATCGCGGCCTGACAGGCCCGCTCCAGATTAAGCAAAAGGGCGTCCAGATGCGTGAAGTTATCCAGGGCAGGGCAATTCTGATACTCCTCGAGAACTCGCTTTGAGCAGCGTTCAATAATGGCTGCCTTATTAAGTAGGACATCATCTATCATTGATTCACTCCATAAGCCATCAGAACAGGGCGCCGTTGCTCATTAAGACTGGCGTAAAAGGAGAAAACGTACATGGCAAACTCATTTGAAAAAGAACTATCCTTTTCATAAAGGACAAGCCCTGAAGAGAGAACTTCTTTGGCAAAAACAGGGTTAGAAAGATCGAGCAAACCAAAGTGTACGGGGGAGGCAAGAACACTTTCGAGCTGTGCAGCATATTGCAGAAGTAACAACCCCGAAGGGATTTTCCCTCTCGAGAAAAGAAGTGCCAAGTCAATGTCGCTATCCGGTCGCATCCTCCCGGAAGCAGCTGAGCCGTGGAGATAGGCCAACTCCAGATGTTCCAGCTTGCTCAGTTCCATCCTCAAATAGCCCAACTGCTCGGGGGACAGCTGACATTTTAATTTCGGTACGGCTGTTTTATTCGCCATGGTATCCCTTTGTCACAAAACGGAGTCTGCCTTGATTCAATTGATAATGTAACCTGATTTTCAATGAGTTGCCAAGGATGCGGACAACTTTTCCGCCTTCCGCCCTACTCCCCCTCATCATCCCCGTCTGGTGCGATGTCGAATTTCGCCAATCGGTAGCGGATCGAGCGAAAGGTAATCCCCAGCAGCTCAGCAGCTCTCTTACGCACACCACCGGTTTTCTCGAGCGCCTTTAAAAGAATGTCTTTTTCGATGTTTCCCAGATAGGCATCGAGATCGAGCCCGACATCGGGAATCTGCAGCAGGCTCCCTTCGGCAGAGGGGCCTCCGGATCGGAATTGTACCGGCAGGCAGTCTTCCGTCAATTCGCCGGACTGACCGAGCACGACGCAGCGCTCGATGGTATTTTCGAGTTCACGGATATTGCCCGGCCAGTTGTAATCAAGCAGACGCCGCATGGCCCCTTCGGCAATCCGGATCCCCTTGGTGCCAGTAAGCTTTTCATAAAAATGCTCGATCAGCAGCGGGATATCGCCCCGCCGCTCGCGCAGCGGCGGCAGATTCAGGCAGATGACGTTGAGCCGATAGAAGAGATCTTCCCGAAAGGCCCCACGGGCGACTTCTTCGACCAGGTCTTTATTGGTGGCTGTCACCACCCGGACATCGACCTTGATATCCCTGGTACCGCCAACCCGGCGGAATTCCCGCTCTTGCAGCACCCGCAACAGCTTGACCTGCATCATCGGCGGCAGTTCGCCGATTTCATCGAGAAAGATGGTACCGCCGTTGGCGATTTCGAACAATCCGGCCTTCTGTTGCACGGCTCCGGTGAACGACCCTTTTTCGTGACCGAAGAGTTCACTTTCGAGCAGATTTTCCGGTATCGCGCCGCAGTTGATGGGAACGATCGCCTGGTCGCGGCGGTCACTATTGTAGTGAATGGCCCGGGCAACCAGCTCTTTTCCGGTACCGCTTTCCCCAGTGACCATGACATTGGCCTTGCTGCCGGCGACCTTCTCGATCAGGTCGTAGACCTCTTGCATGGGCTTGCTTTTGCCGATCAGGCTGCCGAAGGAGTAGCGCTTGCCCAGCTCTTTTTTGAGCTGCAGGTTCTCCTGCCGCAGCGCCTTGCGTTCGAGGGCGTTCTGAACCACCAGCCGGATTTCATCGTTCTGAAAGGGCTTGATGATGTAGTCGTAGGCGCCGTTTTTCATCGCCACGACCGCTTCTTCGGTGGTTGAAAAAGCCGTGATCATGATCACGGCCGTCTCGGGAAAGCGCTGCCTGATATGCGACAACAACTCAAACCCCGTCAGGCGCGGCATCTTGATGTCGCTGATCACCAGGTCGTAAGCACAGGCCTTCAGACGGTCAACCGCCTGTTGCCCGTCGCTGACTGCATCGACAAGATAGCCCTCACGGTGCAACATGATGGAGAGGACCTCCCGAATGCTTTCTTCATCGTCAACGATCAGAATGCGGTATTTGTTCGCTTCGCTGGTCATAAATGGTTCCTGGGGGCAAATAGACAAGTCATCGCTTTAGCGCGATGGTAAACCGGGTTCCGCCGTGAACGCCATCGGTCACCCTGATAGTGCCACCGTGTCCTTCGACAATCGCATAGACGGTGGCCAGGCCGAGACCGGAGCCTTTATCCTTGGTCGTAAAAAAAGGCTCAAAAATCCGGCTCCGTACTTTGCCAGGGATCCCGGGACCGGTATCTTCCACATAGACCGACGACGTCTCAACTTCGCCGCCGAGGGTCAGGGTGCCACCATCGGGCATCACCTCGACCGCATTGATCGCCAGATTCCACAGGGCCTGACGAAACTGCTGACGATCGACATGCAAAATGAACTGCGCTGGATAGTGGCGAAGGATGCTAAGGGTGGAAAATCGGTTGTCGCCGCTGATCATTTCGGAAAGTTCATCCAGCAGGACTGCAATATCGACACCTTCAAGCTGTGATGGCCGGGGCCGGGCATACACCAGAAAATCAGTCAGCAGCACGTTCAACCGATCCGCTTCCTTGACGATGATCTTCATCAGGCGCTGCTCATCCTCAGAAAGATTTTTGCCTTCTATCAGCAACTGGGCGCTGCCGCTGATCGACGCCAACGGATTGCGAATTTCATGCGCCATACCGGAAGCCAGGCGACCGACGGCTGCCAGCCGGTCGGCCCGCTTGAGCTGATCTTCCATGAGTTTGAGCTCGGTTAGATCCTGAAAAGTCACCAGCAGGCCCAGGGTCTGTTCCTGCGGGTCCTTGACCAGGGACGATGCGTAACCCAGAGTAAGAGTTTTCCCCTCTGTGCAGAGATAAGTCCCTTCGGCGCGGCTGACCAGAACAAAACCGGATTCATCAATAACATCGAAATCGTGAAACACCTTGCGGATATCGCGACCATAAACATTAGCAAGGGAAAGACCAGTGATTTTGCTGGCAGCCTGGTTGAAGGAACGAATTTTCCCTTCGGGATTGATAATCATCAGACCGCTGGTGACGTTGGCGAGAATGGTCTGGTTGAGATTTTCCAGCTCTTCGATGTCGAATTTACGTTTTTCCAGAGCTTCTTCGCTGCGCCGCAGACGACTTACCAGAATCGCGCTCAGAAAAGCGGTACAGAAAAAAGCCAGAACATTAACTAAAACAGCATAAAAGACCGAAGCACCATCTATTTTCTGAACAAAAGATAAGCCCCCGACATAGGGAAGATAGCCGTAATACTGCAGATCGAGCAAGCTTCCGTAGAGGATGGACGAGGCCGAAGCGACAAACAGGATATCCCGTCGCCCCAGAAAAAGACTGGAACTGATGATAACAAAAATATAGAGAAAGGAAAAAATACTCTCGATGCCGCCGGTGATGTAGATGAGCGACGAGGAAAGGAGCAGGTCCCAGACGATCTGGACCTGGACTAGGAAACGCAGGCTATGAAATCGCGGCAGCAGTGCCGCCGAAACCATTACCTGCAGACAGGATAAACCGCCGAGAAGATAAAGAAACGACAGAACGGGAGATACGGCGTTCTGATCGCTGCGCAACTGGAATATTACCGCCCCAACCAGAAACAGGCCGATAATCAGCGCCCGGGCAAAAAGATACCAGCGTAACTGGCCTTTGGAAACCTGGGGCTGCCTTTCAGCGGCGAGTAATGAAACCAGGGACGGGAACATCAACCGCCAACGGTACCGGCCAGCTTGAATATCGGCAGATACATGGCGATAACCAGGCCACCGACGGTCGTTCCGAGAAAGAGCATGAGCAACGGCTCCATCATGGCGGTCAGGTTGCCGACGGCGTCATCGACCTCATCGTCATAAAAGTCGGCAATTTTGTTGAGCATGGTATCGATGGCACCGGACTGCTCACCAACGGCGATCATCTGGCAGACCATCGGGGGAAAAACCCCCGACTGCTCCAGCGGCTCGGCGATGGTCTTGCCTTCGCTGATACTCTGGCGAACCTTGTAAATGGCCTTTTCCACGGTTTTGTTGCCGGCGGTCTTGGCCACGATATCGAGCCCGTCGAGAATAGGCACACCGCTGGAAATCATGGTCCCCAGGGTACGGGTAAACTTGGCCACGGATACCTTGCGGATCAAAAGGCCGAACACCGGTGCCTTGAGCGCGTACTTGTCCATGGCGGCGCGCCCTTTTTCCGTACGATAGATACGCTTGATTCCCCAGACGGTTCCCATAATACCGCCAATAATGACCAGAATGTAACTCTGGATAAAATTGCTGATATTAATGACAACCTGGGTTGGCATCGGCAAGGAGCCGCCAAAATCGGCAAACATCTTTTCGAAGGCCGGAATAACGAACAGCAGGATAACTGAAACAACAACCAGCGCAATCCCGATGATGGTGGTCGGATAGGTCATCGCGCTCTTGACCTGCTTCTTGAGCTTCAGGGCCTTTTCGATATATGCCGCCAGGCGGTTGAGGATAGTATCGAGAATACCGCCGACTTCGCCGGCGGCGACCAGGTTGACATAGAGTTCGTCAAAAGCCTTGGGATGTTTTTTCAGGGCGTCAGCAAAGGTCGAACCCGACTCGACACTCTCTTTGACGTTGACGAGAATTTTCTTGAAGGTTGCATTGTCCTGCTGTTTGCCCAGAATATCGAGACACTGAACCAATGGCAGACCGGCATCGATCATGGTAGCGAACTGGCGGGTAAAAACGACCAGATCCTTGGTGGTAATCTTGGGTTCGAACCCGGGAATCTTCAAGTCCATATCGAGACCTTTGCCACGGGCCTTGACCTTGGACGGCATGATCCCCATGCGCCGCAACTGGGCGTTGACTGCGGCCTCGTTCGGGGCTTCCATCTCGCCCTTCTGCACCTGGCCGGTGCGGTTCTTTCCTTCCCAGGAAAACTTCGGCATAGCTACCTCGTTTAAAACCGGTGATTAGTGATTGATCTTTGTGATTTGCGGTTGGCAATTGCTTGAACCAATCACCAATCACCAATCACAAATCACGGCCTCTGTGGATGGCCGCCGGGGGCCGGGCGCCGCAGCACCGCTGCCGGGTTGGCGATCATCTGCCTGAGCTCATCCGGCTCAGAAGACCGTGACAGGGCGATGTCCATGGTGACCAGTTTCTTATGGTAAAGCATGAACAGTGCCTGATTCATGGTCTGCATGCCATATTTATCCTGACCCATCTGCATCTGTGAATAAATCTGGTGCACCTTGTCATCGCGGATCAGGGAACGGATCGCCATATTGGGCACCATGACTTCCAGCGCCAGCACCCGCCCGCTGCCGCCGGCCTTGGGCAACAGGGTCTGCGACAGTACCCCTTCAAGAACAAAGGACAGCTGGGTTCGTATCTGCTGCTGCTGGTTGGTCGGAAAGACGTCGACGATCCGGTTGATGGTCTGAACACACGAGTTGGTATGCAAAGTGGCGAAGCAGAGGTGACCTGTTTCGGCAATAGTCAATGCGGCTTCGATCGTTTCCATATCGCGAAGCTCACCGAGCAGTACGACGTCAGGATCCTGGCGCAAAATATACTTGAGGGCTTTTTTGAAGGAGTGGGTATCGGCACCGACCTCGCGCTGATTGACCAGGCACTTCTTGTGCGGGTGCAGAAATTCGACCGGGTCCTCGATGGTCATGATGTGTTCGGAACGTTCGCTGTTGATCGCGTCGATCATCGCCGCCAGGGTGGTCGACTTGCCGCTGCCGGTCGGGCCGGTGACCAGAATCAGTCCACGGGGCTTGGCGGAGACATCTCTCACCACCTGGGGCAGTTGCAGGTCATCAAAGGTCTTTATTTTGTAGGGGATGAGTCGAAAAGCGCCAGCCACGGCTCCACGCTGCATGAACAGGTTGCCGCGGAAGCGGGAGAGCCCTTTGACCCCGAAAGACAGGTCGAGCTCATTCTCTTCCTCGAATTTACGCTTCTGGACATCGGTCAGAATGCTGTAACAGAGCTGTTTGGTATCTGCAGGCTGCAGAATCGGAAGCTTGAGCGGCACCATCTCGCCGTCGATGCGGATCAAGGGAGCCGTGCCGGTCGAAATATGAAGGTCAGAAGCCCCCTGCTCCACCATCGTCTTCAAAAGTTGATGCATACTGGCCATGGTTGTGAAACCTCTTGAAAGAAATCGTGATTAGTGATTGGTGGTTAGCGATGGGCGACTACCAATAAAAGCAATGGCATACTTAAGTCTGTCACTCGTCGCTGGTCACGGGACCTGATCAATCATCGGCGATCGTACTGCGAAGAACCTCTTCTACCGAGGTCACCCCCTCTTTGAGCTTGGTCAGCGCCGATTGGCGCATACTCTTGACCCCGAGCCGCATCGACTCCCTCTTGATCTCGGCCGTGTTGGCCCCGGCCAGAACCATTTCGCGGAGCTCTTCAAACATCGGCATGATCTGGTAGATACCGATACGCCCCTTGTAGCCGGTGTTGTTGCAGACAGGGCAACCCACGCCACGGTAACAGACATACTCATCGACCTCTTCGGGAGAGACCCCGGCGTCGATGAGCGCCTGTTTGGGGATTTCTTCTGGTTTTTTGCATTCGGAACAGACCCGCCGGCCGAGTCGCTGCGCGGTGATCAGGTTGACCGCCGAGGCGACCAGGAACGGCTCGATCCCCATGTTGAGCAGGCGATTGATGGTACTGGGAGCATCGTTGGTATGCAATGTCGACAAGACCAGGTGACCGGTAAGCGCCGCCTTGACCCCGATCTCAGCCGTTTCAAAGTCGCGAATCTCGCCGATCATGATGATATCAGGGTCCTGCCGCAGAAAGGCGCGCAGGGCGGCGGCAAAATTGAGCCCGATCTCCTCGTGCATCTGCACCTGGTTGATTCCGGCGAAGTTGAATTCGACGGGGTCCTCGGCCGTCGAGATATTCTCGGTGGTTTTGTTCAGTTCACCGAGGGCCGAATAGAGGGAAACGGTTTTACCGGAACCGGTCGGACCGGTGACCAGAACCATGCCGAAGGGCTTGTGAATCGCTTCCTTGAACCATTCGAGAGCCTTGGGCTCGTAACCGAGCTTGGTCATATCGAGCTGCAGGTTCGATTTGTCGAGCAGCCGCAGACAGATTTTTTCACCGAACAGGGTCGGCAGGCAGTTGACCCGGTAGTCCATGTCCTTGCCGCCGCCGAGCTTGATCTTGATGCGGCCGTCCTGGGGAAGCCGGCGCTCGGCGATATCCATCTCGGACATGATCTTAATACGGGAGGTGATGGCATTTTTCAGCTTCAGCGGCGGCTTCATGACCTCGTAAAGAACACCGTCGATGCGATAACGCACCCGGAAGGTCTTCTCGTAAGGCTCGATATGAATATCCGAAGCGCCGCGCTTGATGGCATCGGTCAGGATCAGGTTGACCAGCTTGACGACCGGAGCGTCCTCGCTGGCCTTCTCCAGTTCGCGGACGTCAACCTGATCGGCCTCGTCAATAATCTCGAGATCGATATCCTCGAGATCCTCCATGACGTCGGCAAGGCTGGCGCTCTGGTCGTAATATTTGTCGATGGCATCTTTAATCGAAGCTTCGGGAGCCACGACCACCTCGACATTGTACCCGGTCATGAACTTGATGTCGTCGATGGCAAAGATATTGGAGGGATCGCTCATCGCGACAATCAGGGTGGAACCGGCGCGATTGATCGGAATGATCTGGTATTTCTGCGCAACCTCGGCTGGGAGCAGGCGAATGACAGCCGAATCGATCTCGAATTCGGACAGATTGATCGAAGGCACACCGTATTGCTTGGACAGAAATGCGGCCAGCTCGTCTTCCTTGATATAACCGAGTTTGATGAGGCTGGCACCGAGCCGTCCACCATCAACCTTCTGGGCATCAAGAGCTTTTTTGAGTTGATCTTCGTTGACCAGCTGATTGCGAACCAGCAGCTCACCGAGGCGGTTGCCTTTCATCGACACAGGGAGGCTCCTAAGAGGTGACAAATTTTGTCCATCATAATAATCAGCAACTACAATGTCAAGAATAACAGCTGTTTCCGGCAGGAACGGCCAAAAGCCCAGCTGTCATGACGTCAGAAGACCGAAAAAAACAGCGTGCCTGAGAAAACGCTGCCGCAAAGGCAGGTTCCACACGCGCCTGAACACGTGCTCCGGCGCGCAAAAAGAGCTATGCCATCGCGCAACCGATAAAGACCAGACTACAGAGTGCAAACGACGTGCCGTAAAGAGCCGGGGGAAATTTCCGTTTAACCGCGGGGTGATCCAGGCAGCTTCCGTCGTCCCCCTTTGCGCCGATGCATAAAGTTAGTATTGAAAAGTCGGCACCTTGCATAACTGGCCCGAAAAATAAGCCGCCAAAGAAACCGGGCATTCAGGGCCGACGCGCGTACTTAGCAGCAGCCGTAAAATTATGGGAAGTTCATAATATTGACACGGATCAAGTCAAGAAACCGGTCCGGGGCTCTCATTCCCCCTCCCCCAGTCCGGACTTGGCAATTTCATGGTCGCAGGAAAAGTCGAGGTATTCCCGAAATTCGATAAGTCGACGGGTCGACAGGATCTCCCTGGCCCGCACGATATCCGCACGTATCGCCCGAACCAGTTCATCCACCGACGAGAAGCGTTTTTCGTTGCGCAGGCGCTCAAAGAAATAGATTCGCAGCGACTCGCCGTAAAGATCACCTTCAAAATCGAGCAGATGCACTTCGACGGTAACCTTCTGATTGCCGAAGGTGGGATTCCAGCCGATATTCAGCACACCGTCGTAGAGTTGCTCGCCCCGCCTGACCTTGACCGCGTAAACCCCCGGAATCGGTATGATTTCCTTGTCGGTAACCAGGTTGGCGGTGGGGAAGCCGAGTTTTTTTCCCCGCTTGGCCCCGTGGGAAACGGTCCCC
>NZ_JBFHGD010000020.1:0-25468 GCF_041583255.1 Trichloromonas sp.
TGATTTTGATTTTGAACTCCCCGAGGCGCTGATCGCCCAGTACCCGCCCGAGTCTCGCGAAGATTCACGACTGATGGTACTGAAGCGGCGCGAGCAGACAATCGACGCCGGCGCCTTTCGCGATATCCTTGATTGTTTTGTGTCCGGCGACCTGCTGGTCTTGAACGACACCCGGGTGATCCCGGCCAGGCTTCTGGGCGAAAAGGAGAGCGGCGGCCGGATCGAGGTTTTTCTGGTTCGGCGCCTGGCGTCGAACGATGAAGACTGGGCCTGCCTGACCCGCTGCTCGAAAACGCCGAAACCGGGTGCCCGGCTGCTGCTGGGCGGCGAGATCGAGGCGATTGTGCTGCCGGGAGGCGAGGCGCCTTACCGGCATATCCGTTTTCAGTGCCGCGGCGACTTTACCGAGGCCCTCGAACGGGTCGGCCGGATTCCCCTGCCGCCATACATCCGGCGGGAGGATGACCAGGTCGACCGTGACCGCTACCAGACGGTCTTTGCCAAGGCCAACGGCGCGGTTGCCGCACCGACCGCCGGGCTGCATTTCACCGAGCGGGTACTGGATGAACTGCGGGCCAAGGGGGTGATGATCTGCCCGGTGACCCTGCATGTGGGGTTGGGGACCTTTCTGCCGGTGCGGGCGGAAAACATCCTTGAGCATCGCATGCATTCCGAGGCCTTTCATATCCCCCGTTCGACCGCCGACGCCGTAAATCAGGCAAAAGCGCAGGGGCGGCGGGTCTTCGCGCTGGGGACAACGACCACCAGGACCCTCGAATACGCCGTGGATGAACAGGGCCGCCTGGAAGCGGGGGAGGGGAGCAGCGATCTCTTCATTTATCCCGGGTTCCGGTTCCGGATCGTCGACGCCATGATCACCAATTTCCACCTGCCGAAATCGACCCTGCTGATGCTGGTGTCCGCATTCGCCGGCAGGGACTTTGTCCTTGAGGCCTACCGCCGGGCGGTTCGGGAGCATTTTCGTTTTTTCAGCTACGGCGACTGCATGCTGATTCTTTGAGCTGCAGGATTTGACCTTTGCGACGGTGAGTTAGTATTCAGTTTGAATAAATTCAGTTTTGATCTTTTGAATGAGGATGCCGGGTGCAGGGCCCGGAGAGGTCGGGTGCATACCCGGCGCGGGATCATTGAAACACCGGTGTTCATGCCCGTCGGCACCCAGGGGACGGTGAAGGCCATGTACCCTGAGTCCCTCAAGGAGATCGGGGCGCAGATCATCCTGGCCAATACCTATCACCTCTTTCTTCGACCCGGTCACGAGCGGGTTCGCCGGCTCGGTGGGCTGCATGCGTTCATGAACTGGGATCGGCCGATTCTCACCGACAGCGGGGGCTTTCAGGTCTTCAGTCTTGGCGACCTGCGCAAGATCGACGAGGACGGTGTGCGCTTTCAGTCTCACCTCGATGGTTCGAGTCATGTGCTGACGCCGGAGTCGTCGATCGCCATCCAGGAAGCGCTGGGGGCGGATATCATCATGGCTTTTGACGAGTGCATCCCCTATCCGTCGAGCCGTGACTACGTGGCCGCATCCACCGAACGTTCCAGCCGTTGGGCCCGCCGCTGCCGACTGGCCCGCCAGGTCGATGACGGCGCGGCGCTCTTCGGCATCGTCCAGGGCGGGATGCATCAGGACCTGCGGGCGAAAAGTGCAGCCGACCTGCTGGAGATCGGCTTCGAGGGGTATGCCGTCGGCGGACTTTCCGTCGGCGAGTCGGCCGAACTCATGTACGAGGTGATGGACTGGACCATGCCGCTGCTGCCGAAGGACCGGCCCCGCTACGTGATGGGGGTGGGGACGCCGGAGAACCTGGTCGAGGGGGTTCGGCGCGGGGTCGACATGTTCGATTGCGTCATGCCGACCCGCAATGCCCGCAACGGAGTGATGTTCACCAGCTTCGGCAAGGTCAGCATCAAGCAGGCCCGCTACCAGGACGATGCGCTGCCGCTCGACCCGGAGTGTTCCTGTTATGTCTGCCGCAACTACAGCCGGGCGTACCTGCGGCACTTGTACCAAAGTAACGAAATTCTCTCATCCATGTTGAATACGCACCACAATCTGCACTATTATCAGCAGCTGATGGCTTCGATGCGCAGCGCCATCGAGGCGGGAGCGTTCGAACAGTTCCGGGCAGAGTTTTACCGAAAACGCCAGACAGACGGAGCAGGCTGAGCGTCAGGACGGCTTCGAATCACTTTTCCAAATAACCCAAACATCTATTCAAGGAGGATTTACCATGGTTTCTGAAGCTTACGCAATGGCCGGCAACACCGGCGCACAGGGGGGCAGCCCGGGTTACGAAGGCGTGATCATGCTGGTGGTGATGTTCGCGATTTTCTATTTCCTGCTGATCCGTCCCCAGCAGAAGCGGGCCAAGCAGCACAAGCAGCTGATAGAAAGTCTCAAGGTTGGTGACCAGGTCGTCACCGCCGGCGGTCTGCACGGCAAGATTGCCGCCCTGCAGGACACCGTGATCATGGTCGAAGTGGCGACCGGCGTCAAGATCAAGGTCAATCGTTCTTCCATCGTGGGAACCCGGCAGGAACAGTAACCCCTGTTATACTACCCGGCAAGACCGAGTGAGCCGCAGTGCGGTTCCGTCAGCAAGCCGAAAGGAGATCTTTTCTGCCATGTCCAAAAGTCTCAAAATGCGGGGGGGGCTGGTACTGCTCTGCCTCCTTCTTTCGTTGATTTCCCTGGCACCGAGCTTTATGGCCGACAGCCTGCCCGGCTGGTGGACCAGGGCGTTCGATCCGATTCATCTGGGTCTTGACCTGCAGGGTGGTATGCATCTGGTTCTTGGCGTCGATGTGGACAAGGCAGTGGAAAGCAGGCTGGACAGCGCTCTTGACCAGGTCGAGAGCCTGTTGAATGAAAAGGACGTCATCTTCAAGCGGGTCGAACGGCTTCCCGGCGAGCGTCTGGCGGTGACGGTTTACGATGCCCAGGCCGGCAGTCTGGTCGACGTCCTGATGAGGGAGAATTTCCAGAATCTCGAAGCGCTGACCCTGACCGACGAAGGCGGCTATATCCAGAAAAACTTCCGCCTCAGCAACCGGGAGGTGGCGAATATCAAGGACTACGCCATTCGCCAGGCGCTGGAGACGCTGCGCAACCGGGTCGACCAGTTCGGGGTCAGTGAGCCGACCTTGCAGCTGCAGAGCGACAACCGCATCCTGATCCAGCTTCCCGGAGTCAAGGATCCGGAGCGTGCCATCGCCCTGCTCGGCAAGACGGCCCGTCTCGAGTTCAAGATGGTCGCTGAAGAGGCCAATCCGCAGGATGCCGTCAAGGGGATCCTGCCGCCGAGAACCCAGCTGCTGTATGAAAAGAATGTCAACCGCCAGAGTGGCGAGACGACTGAAAACCCGCTGGTGGTTTATGAAAAAACCGCGCTGACCGGTGATCTGCTGGCCGACGCCCAGGTGCGCATCGACACCCGTTTCAACGAGCCTTACGTCGCCATCGACTTCAACTCGGTTGGCGCCAAGCGTTTCGACCAGATCACCGCGGCCAATGTCGGCAAGCGCATGGCGATCGTTCTCGACGATACGGTCTACTCGGCCCCGGTCATCCGCGAGCGCATCTCCGGCGGCAGCGCCCAGATCAGCGGTTCCTTCAACGAGCAGGAAGCGACCGACCTGGCGATCGTGCTGCGGGCTGGATCGCTGCCGGCACCGGTTAAAATCCTCGAAAACCGCACCGTCGGACCGTCCCTGGGGCGCGACTCGATCAACCAGGGGATCGTCTCCGTCGCTGTCGGCGGTCTGCTGGTGATTTTGGGTATGGCCATTTATTACAATCTTTCGGGACTGGTCGCCAACATCGTGCTGATCCTGAATGTTTTCTTCATCATGGCGATGCTGTCGCTGTTCAAGGCGACCCTGACCCTGCCGGGGATTGCCGGCATCGTGCTGACGATCGGCATGGCGGTTGACGCCAACGTCCTCATTTTCGAGCGAATCCGCGAAGAGCTGCGGCTCGGCAAGACCGTTCGCAATGCCATCGACTCCGGTTACAGCAAGGCGTTTCTCACCATCATCGACGCCAACGTGACCACCCTGATCGCGGCCCTGGTCCTTTTCCAGTTCGGCACCGGTCCGGTCAAGGGCTTTGCCGTCACCCTCTCGGTAGGGATCATGGCGTCGCTCTTCACCGCTATTTTTGTGTCGCGGGTGATTTTTGACTTTTTCCTGGAGCATCGCCAGGTCAAGCGGCTGAGCATATAAGGAGACCACGATGGAGATAATCAGATCCAATATCAATATCGACTTCGTCGGTAGAAAAACCGTCGCGGTCATGTTTTCGGCGGCGCTCATCGTGATCGGCCTGGTTTCCCTGCTGATTAAGGGTGGTCCCAATTACGGCATCGATTTCGCCGGCGGGACGCTGGTTCAGGTGAAATTCACCCAGACCACCAAGGCGGTCGAAATCAAGGAGGCCCTGCAGGGGCTCGAACTCGGCAGTCTCGTGGTTCAGCAGTTCGGCGAAGATGCTGACGAGTTCCTGATCCGCGCCCAGAACACCAGTGCCGAGCTCGAGGGGCTGTCACGGACGATTGCCGTCGCCCTTGAAACCAAATACGGCACCGGAACCGTTGAAGTGCGCCGGGCCGAGATGGTCGGTCCCCAGGTCGGCAAGGATCTGCGGGAAAAGGGGTTGATGGCGATTGTTTATGCCATGATCGGGATCCTGGTCTACGTTACCTGGCGTTTCGAATTTCGCTTTGCTGTCGGCGCCATCGTCGCCCTGGTTCATGACGTGCTGATCACTTTGGGGGCGTTTTCCCTGTTCAACCAGGAAATCGACCTTCCGGTTATCGCAGCGTTCCTGGCGATTATCGGCTATTCGCTCAACGACACCATCATCGTCTATGACCGCATCCGCGAAAACATGGGCAAGCACGGCAAGGACGGCCTGCCGAGTATCATCAATCGCAGCATCAACGAAACCCTCTCGCGCACCATCCTGACCTCCGGCACCACCCTGCTGGTGGTGCTCGCCCTGTTCGTGTTCGGCGGCGGAGTCATCCACACCTTTGCTTTCGCCCTGCTGATAGGCATCCTGATCGGTACCTATTCGTCGATCTTTGTCGCCAGTCCGCTGCTGATTTTTTGGGATGAACGTAAAGGCGGCAAGGGAGTCAAGGCCGCGGTCAAAGGAGGCGCTGTATGAAAAAAGAGACTCTGTTTTTTGTCGCTGTCGCACTGATCGTCGGGGTTCTGGTCGGCATCCTGGTCAGCAAGGGGGGCAAGAGCCCTGGCCCCGCGCCGAGTTCTTCATCTTCGGCGCCGGCGGTCAATATGCAGCAGGATATTCAGCTGATGGAAAAGCTTGTGGCCAATGATCCCGCGAATCGCGGGGCCTGGGTCCAGCTTGGTCATGCCTATTTCGATTCGAGTCAGCCGGTTAAGGCCATTGAGGCTTACAACAAGGCGCTGGAACTTGACCCCAACGATGCCGATGTGCTGACGGACCAGGGAGTCATGTTCCGTCAACTCGGCTGGTTCGACCGGGCAGAAGAGAATTTCATCAAGGCCAACGAAATAAACCCGTCCCATCACCAGAGCCTGTACAATCTGGGGGTGGTCTACCGCTACGATCTTCAGGACATGAACCGCGCCCGCGAAGTCTGGACCCGCTACCTGCAGGTCAACCCCAGCGGCCCGGGCTCCGACAGCATCCGCCGTGAGCTCGATGCCCTCGGCAGCGCTTCGACCCTGGCTCCTGCCAAATAGCTTTTTGTGAACAGGGTTCGGCCGGGGCTGGATCTTTTCAGCCGTGTATCGCACTGCCAGGCCGGGAGACTCCTCCCGGCCTGTTGTTTATCGGAGGGAACCGGCGATGGTTGGACGCTGTAACATTCTGTGCCGGGGGATCATGATTGTCCTCGCTGTTTGCCTCTGCTCCTGCGCCTGCGCCGTGCCGCGGACGCCGGTTGCCGGGACGTTGCATGGCGAAGTCTCCTGGCAGGGCAGGGTCTACCTCGACGGCGATGTTGTTCTGGGGGAAGGCTCCCGCCTGCTCATCGCGCCCGGTAGCGAGATCGTCTTCCTGCCGGCCAGCGAGGGGCGCGACCTGTTGACGGCCCATCCCAATTTCCCCGGCAGCGAATTGATCATCAAGGGGGAACTGGTTGCCGAGGGATCGCCGGCGGCACCGATCACTTTTCGCTACCTCGATCCCCGCGCCCCGGCCGGCAGCTGGGGAGGAATCAACCTTTCGCAGAGCCCCCGCGCCAGTTTTCGCTTCTGCCGCTTCACGCAGGCGGACAGCGCCGTGCACAGCCAGGAATCGAAGGTCTTTGTCGAGGAATCCCTGTTCGAGAACAATCTGGTCGGCATCCGCTTTTTTTCCTCGGAAATGCTGATCGAAAACAACCTGCTGCGCCGCAACGGCACCGCCATCCGCTTTCATTTCGGCTCTCCGGTGATCTGCCGCAATGAGATCGTCGACAACCGGCGGGCTTTTTTCTTTACCTCCTATCCCCGCGATTTCCATATCAGGTCAAACACGATTCGCGGCAGCAGCGAGTATGCCGTCGTCCTTGGCGAAGAGGTTCCCGATGACGTGCCGATGCCGGAAAATTATTGGGGAACCACCGACCTTGCAGCGATCGAAGCATCCTTTTTCGACGGCCGCAGAACCGGTTACCTGGGCGCGGTGCAGGTTGTTCCCGTCCTTGCGGCCGCGGACGAAAGGGCAGGTATTTCATGGAACCCGTAAAGTGTAGAGGCTGGGCCGCCCGGGAAGCCGCCGCCAGCGCCGGCAGCGAGACCGATCTGGCCAGGGCCCTCGGCGTGGCGCCGCTGATTGCGCGGATTCTGCTGCTGCGCGGTCTCGATTCGCTGGAGGGCGCCCGGGAGTTCCTCGAGGGGCGGCTGGCTGACCTGCCCGATCCCTTCCTGCTGCGGGGGATGGAACAGGCGGTAGCGCGGCTGCTCAGGGCCCGGCTGAAGCGGGAAAAAATCGAGGTGCACGGCGATTATGATGTGGACGGCATTACCGGCTCGGCGCTGCTGGTCGAAGGGTTGCGGAATCTTGGTTTCGAGGTCGATTACCACATCCCCCTGCGGCTGAAGGACGGTTACGGTCTTTCCGCTGAAGCCCTGCAGGCCGCAGCCGCTGCCGGGGTCAGGGTGGTGGTGTCGGTCGACTGCGGGGTTTCGGCGCTGGCCGAAGCGGCGCTGGCCAGGCAGCTGGGCCTGGACCTGATCATCACCGATCATCACCACCCGCCGGAAACCCTTCCGCAGGCCTGCGCCATCATCAATCCCCACCAGTCTGGCTGTGCGTTTCCCTTTAAGGAGCTGGCCGGCGTCGGAGTCGCCTTCTTTCTGCTGATCGGGGTGCGCAAGGCCCTGCGCGATGCCGGCTGTTTTGCCGATCAGGCCGAATTCGACCTGCGGCGCTCCCTTGACCTGGTGGCGCTCGGCACCATTGCCGATATGGTTCCGCTGACCGGCATCAACCGGGTGCTGACCAAGATCGGCCTGCAACTGCTCGACAAGGCGCCCCGGCCCGGCATCCGTGCCTTGAAGGCTGCGGCTAAGGTCGACAAGGTCAATTGCGGCACGGTCGGTTTCCGGCTGGCTCCCCGTCTCAATGCCGCCGGACGGCTCGAAGACGCCGCCCTCGGGGTCGACCTGCTGTTGAGCCAGGCCCTGGCCGAGGCCAGCGAAACGGCCGAATTTCTCGACGGCCTCAACCGTGAACGTCAGGCGATCGAAAAGCAGGCCCTTGAGCAGGCCGTCGAGCGGCTGGACTCGGGCGGCGAAGGGCGCGAGCGGTCGATCGTTTTGGCCGATTCGCGCTGGCATCCTGGGGTGATCGGCATTGTCGCCAGCCGCCTGGTCGAGCGCTACCACCGACCGACGGTGCTGATCGCGCTCGACGGCGGGCAGGGGAAGGGATCGGCTCGCTCGATCCGCGGTTTTCACCTCTACGATGCCCTCTGCCGCTGCCAGGAGCACCTGCTCGGTTTCGGCGGGCACGCCTATGCCGCCGGGCTCTCCATCGACGATTCCCGCACCGGTGCTTTTGCCGAGGCGTTCGAAATGGCGGCCGCCCAAGTGCTCAGTGCTGACGACCTGATCCCGCGCCTTTCTCACGACGGCGAGGTGCTGCTCGAAGAGCTCGATTTGGAAACGGTCCGCCAGCTTTCCGAGCTGACCCCTTTCGGCGCCGGCAATCCCGAGCCCGCCTTTGTCGTGACCGGAGCCCGCGTCCAGCAGGCATCCGTGGTCGGCGGCGATCACCTGCGCTTTACCGTCCGGCAGGACGGTTACAGCCTCCCCTGCATCGCCTTCGGCATGGCTGACCGCCTTGGGCAGCTTGCCGGCACGGTCGATATCCTCTGCTCGCCTGCCCTCAACGAATGGAAGGGGCGGGTTGATGTGCAGCTGCGGGTCCGGGATATCCGTCCTTCGGCCTGACTTGTTTTTTCGGGACCTTCATTTGCGGATTTTTTTCGGCAACCTGCTAGTGAGCAAAACGAACGGGTGGTATAACAGACTTTCTGAAAACTGTTCTCGCCACTTGATCAGCAACTCCCTGACCGGGTGATATTGACTTTTAATGAATAAAAACTGCTGCAGCTTTCTAACCGTACACTGCCTGGTTATAGAGGGAATCCAACTAACGGAGTTGAATTTTGGGGAAGAAAGAAAAATATCATCTAATTATCATCAGGCCGACTCGCTATGATGATGACGGTTATCCTCTGCAATGGCGCAAGTCGCTTATGCCTTCCAATACCCTTGCGTGTCTCTATGGTCTGACATCCGATTGTAGGGACCGTAAAATACTCGGTGACAATGTTGCTATTGTTCTGCATGTCATCGATGAGAGCAATACGCGGGTGCAACCGAAAAAGTTGGTTCGCAACATCAAGGGGGAGGGGGAGAGAGCCCTTCTCCTCCTTGCCGGTGTGCAGACGAATCAATTCCCCCGGGCCCTCGATTTGGCCCGGCAGTTTCTCGCCCTCGGTGTTCCGGTCAGTCTCGGTGGCTTCCACGTTTCGGGGTGCCTGGCAATGCTCCCCGATCTTCCTGCTGAATTGCGCACGGCTCAGGAGATGGGGATAAGCCTCTTTGCCGGTGAGGCGGAATCACAACGCCTCGACAACGTCATTATGGACGCTTATTTAGGCAAACTGCAGCCCGTATATAACTTCCTTGGCGATCTCCCTGATCTCGTCGAACAGCCTATTCCCCACCTCCCGGCCGAGATTGTCAACCGCAACTATTCAGCGTATGGGAGCTTTGATCTTGGGCGGGGCTGCCCATTCCAGTGTTCCTTTTGTACGATCATCAATGTCCAGGGACGCAAGAGTCGTTTTCGCAGTCCGGATGACCTTGAGAAAATCATAAGGGCCAACCATAAGCTGGGAATTCATCGATTCTTTTTGACCGATGATAATTTCTCCCGAAATGCAAACTGGGCCGCCTGTCTCGATCGACTCATTGCTCTGCGCAGGGAAGGGATCAAGATTCGGATTCAGGCCCAACTCGATACCGTTTGTCATCGCATTCCGGGTTTTATTGAAAAGTGTGTAGAGGCTGGCGTCGACAACATTTTTATCGGTATTGAAACGATTAATTCTGACAATCTAGGTACGATCAACAAGGGGCAGAACAATATCGGTGAATACCGTAACGCTCTTTTGGCGTGGAAGAAGTTCCCGATCGTCATCTGTGCAGGGTATATCCTCGGATTTCCCGCCGATACCAAAGAATCGATCCTGCGTGACATCGAGACAATCAAGCGTGAACTTCCAATCGACATCATCCACTTCTCGCATCTGACCCCCTTGCCGGGCTCCGAGGATCACAGAAAACTCATAGCAGAGGGAGCATGGATCGATCCTGATCTTAACAAATTTGATTTAAGCCACAGAGTCACCAAGCACCCTGAAATGTCGGCCGCTGACATTGATGATTTGTTCAAGAAAGCCTGGGACTCGTTTTACACTTTTGAACATATGGAAACGATTCTCAAGAGGATGGTCGCCCTCGGAAGTAATAAGAAACTTTCCACCGTCAATCGTCTCTTGATGTATAGGGAATCTCATCGCCTGCGCGGGGTCTGCGCTCTGGAGGGGGGGCTTTTTCGTTTGAAGTATCGCATGGATCGCCGCCAGGGTCTTCAGGTGGAGAACCCGATAGCTTTCCACCTGAAGTTTGCCTGGGAAAGCCTCTATGTCGCTAGTGTTTCATGTGCGACCTATTTCCGACTCCGTAGGATATTGAAGTCGATATGGACAGATCCGAGACGGTTTGAATACACGGATGCGGCGATTGTTTCTTCTACAACAAAATAGCTTTCGCTAAGCGGAGCCAGCGCTCCGGGCGCTTGCCCGCGCATACTGCAGCGATGATCACACGAGGGAGCAATGCAGCAAGATCGAAGCGGCGATTGTGAGTGGCGTTACAACAAGCCACCTCAGCAATTACACCAGAAACTTCGCCAAATGGTCCGTCAAAACCCAATGCGGATGGTCTAGAGCCAAAGATAATTCAATGCCTTTCCGTGGCCGCCGTGACCGGGCTGTCCGTGTCCCAGGCGTGGTCGTGCTGGTTGTTGATGACGGCGCGGTCGTTGGCGAGGATCTGTTCCTGCAGGCGGATCAGTTCCCGGGCGTTGGCAATGTACGACCCCTGGTCGTGGCGGTGAGGTGCCAGCTGGTGTATGGCCGCCTCGTCATAGGTCAAGAAATGCTGGGCGGCGCGCTTGGCGCTGTAGCGCCGGTGGCCGAGGCCGGTCAGCACATCCACCCCCGCCCGCAGCGAGGCGTCGAGAAAATCCCGGTAGACCTGGTCGACCCCGAGGTCGATGACGTCATGGGTGGCGAGGTTGCTGCCGGAGCGGGCCATGATCTTCAGGTTGGGAAAATGTTTTTTCGCCGTGGTGACCAGGGTGTCGACGGTGGCCGGATCGTTCATGGCGACAAAGAGGATGCGGGCGGTGTCGGCTCCCGCCGAGTGAAGGATGTCGAGGCGGGTGGCGTCGCCGTAGAAGACTTTGAAACCCATCCGCCGCAGCAGGTCGACCTGGTCCGAGTTGTTGTCCAGGATCGTCGCCTCGACGCCGTTGGCGCGCAGAAAACGCCCCAGGGTGCTGCCGAAGGAGCCGAACCCGGCGATGATGACCGGGTGCTCCACGTCGATCTGGTCCGGTTCCCGTTCCGCCTCCGCCCGAGTGCCGAAGCGGGGCAGGACCAGCCGTTCGTTGAGCAGCAGCAGGAGCGGGGTCATGGTCATGCTGAGGGCGGTGACCGCCATCAGCATGTCGAGCCAGTCGCCGCCGACGATTTCCAGGCGGTTGATGAAGGCCAGCAGGACGAAGGCGAACTCCCCCACCTGCGACAGGCCCAGGGCGAAGATGCTGTTCTGGTCGAAAGAGAGCCGGAAGGCCCGGCCGGCGACCAGCAGGACAGCGGCCTTGATCAGGATTATCGCCAGCACCAGGGCAAAGGTGGCTGCAGGACGCTCGGTGATGAGGCGGAAATTGATCGATGCTCCCACCGCGATGAAAAAAAGGCCGAGCAGCAGCCCCTTGAAGGGTTCGATGTCGCTTTCCAGTTCGTGACGGAATTCGCTGTTAGCCAGCAGTACCCCGGCGAGAAAGGCCCCCAGCGCCGGGCTCAGGCCCACCAGCTTCATCAGGAAGGCGATGGCGACGATGATCAGCAGGGCGGCGGCTACGGAGAGTTCGCGGACGCTGGCCTTGGTGACGATGCGCAGGACCGGGACCACGACATAGCGCCCCATGACGATGACCGCAACCACGGCGAACAGCACCGACCCGGCCTTGAGCCAGACCGGCAGGCCTGCCAGCAGTCCCTGGGTATCGCCGTGGGCGCCGCCGGAGCCGGCGTGCAGGGCGAGGAAGGGGAGCAGGGCGAGGATCGGGATGACGGCGACGTCCTGGAAGAGCAGCACGGCGAAGGAACTCGACCCGGCCTGGGAGCCCCCCAGGCCTTTCTCCTTGAGGGACTGGAGTACGATGGCGGTGGAGGACATGGAAAGTGCCAGGCCGCAGGCCAGGGCCCCCCGCCAGCCGAGCCCCAGCAGGAGCAGGCCGCCGGTTAGTATCAAGGTGGTCAAAACCAGCTGCAGGGTGCCCAGGCCGAGGATCCGGGAACGCATCCGCCAGAAATGGGCCGGCTCCAGCTCGAGCCCGACGAGAAAGAGCATCATCACCACGCCGAATTCGGCGAAATGCATGATGTCTTCTCCTTCCTTGCCGACAAAACCGAGGCAGAACGGGCCGATGAGAATGCCGGCCAGCAGGTAGCCGAGCACCGAACCCATCCCCAGGCGCTTGGCGATGGGGACGCAGGTCAGCGCCGCAGTCAGGTAGACCACGGCTTGTCCCAGCAGGGTGTCGCTCATGGTTTCTCCTTTGGTATCCGGTCGATAATCCAGTCATTCAGCAGTTCGTAACCCTGCATCGTTTCTTGGGGCGGAGCCTGGGCCAGGGTCAGCAGCGACCGCCGGTAGAGCTCGGCGTATTCGGCCAGCGTGGTCTCGGTCAGGCGGTAGGTGCCCTGCACCGCGAAGGGGGGCAGCCAGACCATCCGGCACAGGTGGGTCGCCTGCTCCAGCGGGCGCAGCAGTTCTGCCAGGGTGAAGCGGTTGAAACCGTCGTGGGCGAAGCTGGCCCGTGTGCCGCCGGTGGTGAGGGCGGCGAAGATCGGTTTGCCGACCAGCTTGTCACCCCCTTCGCCGTGGGCCCAGCCGTGTTCGAGCACCAGGTCCATCCACTGCTTGACGATGGCCGGGGCTCCATACAGGTACAGAGGGAAGTGCAAAACGATCAGATCATGCTCCAGCAGCAGCTGCTGCTCCCGGGCGACGTCGATGTGAAAGTCGGGATACCGCTCGTAGAGGTCGTGGATGGTGATGTTTTCGAGGTCCGCGAGCCCCCGCAGCAGGGTGCGGTTGGTTCGGGACTTTTCGTAGCGCGGATGGGCGAAGAGGATCAGAATTTTTTTCATTCGTCCCCCTTTTTCCTGCGCAGGTGGATGAACCAGTAGGCGAAGCCGACGAAGACCACGCCGCCGATGATGTTGCCGAGGGTGACCGGCAGCAGGTTGCCGAGGAAAAAGTTGCTCCAGCACAGGGCCGGGTCGCTGTTCGGCAACTGCCCGGCGAGGAAGAGGCCGGTGGGGATGAAGTACATGTTGGCGATGGAGTGTTCGAAGCCGCTGGCGACGAAGGCCATGATCGGCATGTAGCAGGCCAGGATCTTGCCGGGGATATCGCGGGCGGCCGCGGCCATGAAGACCGCCAGGCAGACCAGCCAGTTGCAGAGGATGCCGCGGACCAGGGCGACGTCGAAGGGGAGCTTGGTTTTAGCGGTAGCGATGGCAATGGCATGTTCGGCGACATGCGGCGCCTGCCAGAGGTTGGAGCGGAACATCAGCCAGGCGAAGAAGAGCGACCCGACGAAATTGCCGAGGATAACCACCAGCCAGTTTTCGGCCAGCTTGAGCCAGGTAATCTCGCCGAGCAGGGCGGTTTTGGTCAGCAGGCTGTTGCCGGTGAAGAGTTCGGCGCCGCAGATCACTACCAGCATCAGGCCCAGGGAAAAGACGCTGCCGCCGAGCAGGCGGGAGATCCCCTGGCCGACATGGGCGGCGGCGTCGGCGGTGACCACGGTGGCCAACTCGGCACCGAAGGCGATATAGAAGCCGGCCAGCAGGCTCAGCACGACGGTCCGTGCCAGCGGCTGGGTGGCGACCCGCTTGCCGTTCTCCATGATCGCCCGCACCGTTTCGGCGGGAGTCAGAAAGTTCTTGTCCATTTCTCTTCCTTTGTTCAGCCCAGTAAACTTAATCAGCTTCTCAAGCCAACATCCCTGGCCAGTTTCTCCCAGGCGGGCAGGCTGCGCTCGATAATGGCCATATCGATGCAGTAGGCGATGCGGAAAAAACCGGGAGCGCCGAAACCGACACCGGGAACGAGCAGGATGTTGTGCTGCTGGGCCTTTTTGACGAATTCGACGTCGTCGGCCAGCGGCGATTTGGGAAAGAGGTAGAAGGCGCCGCCGGGCTTGACCATCGAGAAGCCGAGGCCGGTCAGGTGGTTGTAAAGGAGGTCGCGCTTGCGGCGGTATTCGTTGATGTCGACGCTCTCGCGCTGGATGCGGGTCACCAGGCGCTGGATCAGGGCCGGGGCGTTGACGAAGCCGAGCACCCGGTTGCAGAAGACCGCGCCGTCGATAAAGAGTTCGACCCCTTCCATCTGCGGGTTGGCGGCCAGGTAGCCGATCCGTTCGCCGGGCAGGGCCAGGTCCTTGGAGTGGGAGGTGACGATGACCGAGTTCTTCACGCAGCCGAAGATGCCGGGAACCTGCTGGCCGTCGTAGGCGATGCGGGCGTAGGGTTCATCGGATATAACGAACAGGGTGCGCCCGAGTTCCTGCTCCTTGCGCGCCAGCATGTCGCCTAAGGCCTTGAGATCGGCCTCGGGGTAGATGACGCCGGTGGGGTTGTTCGGGTTGTTGACGATGATCGCCCGGGTGTTGGCGCCGATAGCGGCTTCGATGGCGTCGATGTCGAGCTGGAAGGTCTCGCGGTCGGTCCAGACCTCTTTGCTGACGCCGCCGTGGTTGTCGATGTAAAACTTGTACTCGACGAAATAGGGAGCGAGGATGATGACTTCTTCGCCGGGGTTAAGGATGGTCTTGAGCACCACGTTGAGAGCACCGCCGGCTCCGCAGGTCATGATGACCTGGCCGGCCTTGACCGGGTGCGGCGATTTTTCGCTGAGCACATCGGCAATCGCGGCGCGGGTCTCTTCGTAGCCGGCGTTGTTCATGTAGCGGTGCATGCCGGGCAGAGGATTGCTGGCCAGCTCCATCAGTTCGCGCCGGAAGGCCGCGGGCGGCTCCACCGAGGGATTGCCGATGGTGAAGTCGTAGACGTTCTCGGCGCCGTGCAGTTTGCTCAGCCGGGCTCCCTCTTCGAACATCTTGCGGATCCACGACGAACGTTCGATGCAGCTCTGAACTTTGGCGGATATGGTCATGTCAGTCTCCTGAAAATAAATATAGTACAGTGAGCCTGGGAGTTTAACCGGGCGCTGCGAAGCGGTCAAGAATTAAACAATAGCGCGGGTTGCTCCGGTTTTCGGCGGAGACTTGCCGGGATTTCCATTGATTTTTACTGATCGATAGGCTAAGTTTTTCGTCCATTAATTTCGTGAAAGGGGACGTATTCATGGCTGCAAAGGACCTCGGTGACCTGCGCCAGAAAATCGACGACATCGACGACGAAATTCTCGACCTGCTCAATCAGCGGGCGGGGGTCGTCATTGAAGTGGGCAAGGCCAAGGCCGGCCAGAGCAAAGAATTTTACGTGCCGAGCCGTGAACGGGCCATCTACGAGCGGCTGACCGCGAACAACCAGGGCCCCTTTCCATCCGATGCGATCCGCAAGGTATTCCGCGAGATCATTTCCGCCTCCCTATCCCTTGAGCAGCCGATGAAGGTCGCCTTTCTCGGCCCCCAGGGGACTTTTACCCATGCCGCCGCCATGCAGCAATTCGGGCTCTCTGCCCAGGTGGTGCCGCAGAAGAGCATCCCGGCGGTCTTCGAAGAAGTCGCCCGCGGCCGGGCCCCCTACGGGGTGGTTCCGGTGGAAAACTCCACCGAGGGGGTGGTTTCCCACACCCTCGACATGTTTATGGAATCGGATCTGAAGATCAACGCCGAGATCCTGCTCGGCATCTCCCATTTTCTGCTGTCGCGCAGCGGGCGCATGGCTGACATCAGGAAAGTGGTTTCCCATCCCCAGGCTTTGGGCCAGTGCCGCAAGTGGCTGGAGGAGAATCTTCCCGACGTGCCGCTGGTCGATGTCGGCAGCACCGCCCTGGCGGCGCAGATGGTCCTCGAGGATGAGTCCGTGGCGGCCATTGCCAGCGAGATGGCGGCCTCCCTCTACGGCTTGCAGGTGGTCAAGGAGCGGATCGAGGATAATCCCAACAACTTCACCCGTTTCCTGGTAATCGGCCAGAAGACCCCGGAGCGCAGCGGCGGCGACAAAACCTCGCTGATGTTCAGTATCAAGGATCAGCCGGGAATCCTCTACCGCATGCTCGAACCGTTCAGCAAGCGGGCCATCAACCTCTCCAAGATCGAGAGCCGGCCGATGAAGAAAAAGGCCTGGGAATATATCTTCTTCCTCGATATCGAGGGGCATATCGACGACGAGGTGGTTGCCGGTGCGGTCGATGAACTCAAGGGTTATTGCCAGTTTCTCAAGGTGCTCGGTTCGTACCCGCGGGCCCGTTGATTTCTCTCCTGCTGGTTGAATAGAATGGATGACGGATTGCCGATGAAAAAAATTCTTGTCCCGAAAATGGCGGTGGTCGGAGTCGGCCTGATTGGCGGGTCGCTCTCCCTGGCCCTCAAGGCGGCCGGTGCGGTCGGCGAAGTGGTCGGGGTCGGTCGCGGCCTGGCCAACCTGGAAAAGGCCCTGGAGCTGGGGGTGGTCGATTCCTACACCCAGGATCTGGCCGAGGGGGTGGCCGGAGCCGACCTGGTCTTTCTCGCTACGCCGGTGCTGACATTGACCCAGGTGGCTGCTGCATGCGCGCCGCATCTGAAACCGGGGGCGATCCTCACCGACGGCGGCAGCGTCAAGGGGTCGGTGGCCCGCGAGATCGAACCGCTGATGCCGCAAGGGGTCCATTTCGTTCCCGGGCACCCGATCGCCGGCACTGAAAACAGCGGTGCCGAGGCGGCCTTCGCCACCCTGTATCACGGCCGTCGCTGTATCCTCACGCCGACGGCGACTACCGACCCCGCAGCCCTCGACCTGGTGCGCCGGGTCTGGGAGATTGCCGGCAGCGAGGTGGTCATGATGGATGTGGAAAAGCATGACCGCATCCTGGCCGCCATCAGCCATCTGCCGCACATGGTCGCCTATTCGCTGGTCAACGCGGTTGGCTCCTACGACCGCTATGAGGAGAACATTCTCGAGTATTCGGCCGGCGGCTTTCGCGACTTTACCCGCATCGCCTCCTCCGACCCGACCATGTGGCGGGATATCGCCCTGACCAACCGCGACGCCCTGCTCGAGATGATGGAGCGCTGCGAAGCCTTCTTCGCCGAACTGAAAGAGGATGTTCGCAACGGCGAAGGGGAAAAACTGTACGAATTCTTCCTGCGCTCGAAGGAGCTGCGGGATGCGATTCTCAAATGACGGAGAATAATATATGAGCCAAACCAGAACCGTCGGGCCGGCTCGAAGCCTGCGCGGCGAAATCACCGTGCCGGGCGACAAGTCGATCTCCCACCGTTCCATCATGCTCGGCTCCCTGGCCCGGGGGACGACCCTGGTGCACGGATTTCTCCACGGCGAGGACAACCACGCCACCCTCAACGCCTTCCGCAGCATGGGCATCGCCATCGAGGAGCTTGCCGGCGGCGACCTGCGCATCGAAGGGAAGGGGCTGCACGGGCTCAGCGAGCCGGGCGACGTGATCGACTGCGGCAACTCGGGGACGACCATCCGCCTGATGACTGGTCTGCTCAGCGGGCAGAACTTTTTCTCCGTACTCACCGGCGATCGCTACCTGCGCAAGCGGCCGATGAAGCGGGTGCTCAATCCGCTGGCGGCCATGGGCGCCCGCATCTGGGGCCGCGGCGGCGGTGAGCTGGCTCCCCTGGCCATTTCCGGCGGCGCGCTTAAAGGCACGGAGTATGTTTCGCCGATCTCCAGCGCCCAGGTCAAGTCGGCGGTCCTGCTCGCCGGGCTTTATGCCGACGGCGATACCACCGTTCGTGAACCGCACCTCTCCCGCGATCACAGTGAGCGGATGCTGCGTTATTTCGGCGCCGATGTACGCCCCTTCGAAGGCGGCGTGACGGTGGCGGCGCAACCGAAGCTCGAAGGTCGTGAAGTCTTCGTTCCGGGGGACATCTCCTCGGCGGCCTTTTACATGGTGGCGGCGTTGATCGTTCCCGGCGCCGAGCTGCTGATCCGCAACGTCGGGGTGAACCCGACCCGCAGCGGCATCATCGACATCCTGCAGCAGATGGGCGGTTCTCTTGAGCTGCTCAACCAGCGCGAGCTCTCCGGCGAGCCGGTGGCCGACATCCTGGTGCGCAGCAGCGCCCTGAAGGGGATCGAGATCGGCGGCGCCGTGGTTCCCCGGGCCATCGACGAATTCCCGGTGGTCAGCGTGGCGGCCAGCTTCGCCGAAGGAACCACCACCATCCGCGACGCCAGGGAGTTGCGGGTCAAGGAGACCGACCGCATTGCCGCCATGGTCAGCGAGCTCAGCGCACTTGGCGGCAAGGTCGAGGCGAGGGATGACGGCATGGTCATCCAGGGGGTCGAGGGTCTTGCCGGCGGAAAGGTCAAGTCCCACGGCGATCACCGCATCGCGATGAGCATGGCGATTGCCGCATTGCGTGCTAAAGGCGAGGTGTGCATCGATGACACCGCCTGCACGGCGACATCCTTCCCCGATTTCTGGTCGCTGCTCGACCAGGTTCGCAGTTGACGCCTGCAGCGCCGGTTTCCGGCGCTCCTGCTGAAAAAATATTTGCGAGGTCGAACTTTTGAAACCTGAACTGATTGTCGCGATTGACGGGCCTTCCGGGGCCGGCAAAAGCACCCTGAGCAAGCGCCTGGCGGCAGCGCTGGGTTATCTCAATCTTGATACCGGGGCCATGTACCGTGCCGTGGCGCTGGCCGCCAGCCGGAAGAAGGTCGACCTGTCGGACGAGGCGGCCCTGGGCCGTCTGGCTGGAGACGTCTCGATCGATTTTATCCGCCAGGATTCCGGCGAGCGGGTAATGCTCGACGGCGAAGATGTTTCGCAGGCCATCCGCACGCCTGAAGTCAGCCTGCTTACCTCGCGGGTGGCCGCCTGTGCCGGGGTACGCCGGGCCATGGTCGAATTGCAGCGGCAGATGGGCGCAAAGGGCGGGGTTGTCCTTGAGGGCCGGGATATCGGTACGGTGGTTTTTCCCCGGGCCGAAGTGAAATTTTTTCTCAGCGCTTCCGCCGTGGAGCGGGGTCGCCGACGCTACGAGGAATTGAAAGCCAGGGGGTTGCTGGTTGAGCTGGAGCAGACCATTGTCGAAGTCGAAGCGCGCGACGCCGCCGACAGTGCCCGCGAGCACGCACCGCTGATTCAGGCCGAGGACGCCCTGGTGATCGATTCCACCGCGATGACCATCGATCAGGTGCTGCAGGAGATGCTCAGGGTCGTCGAGTTGCGGCGCCGACAGGCCGGCCTTGCTGGTCCTGTGGCTGGGGCCGACCGGTGAAGATCGTCCTCGGGGAAAGCGCCGGTTTCTGTTTCGGGGTCAAGCGGGCCACCAACATGGCGTTCGAAGCGACCGACCAGCACCACCGGATCTGTTCGCTCGGACCGATCATCCACTCCCCCCAGCTGGTGAAGCGGCTCGAAGAGCAGGGGGTCCAGGTGGTGCGCCGGGTCGCGGATATTGACGGCGGTGTCGTGATCATCCGCTCTCACGGGGTGACCGCCGAGGAAATGGAGCAGATCTATGCCCGCCGGCTGGAAGTCGTCGACGCGACCTGCCCGTTTGTGAAGAAGGCCCAGGAATATGCCGGGCTGCTCAGCCACGAAGGGTATACCCTGGTGCTGGTCGGCGAGCGGGAGCACCCCGAAGTTCGCGGCATCGTTTCTTACGCTCGCGACGGCGAAGTCTACGTGGTTTCCGGACGCAAGGAAGCGGAAGAGCTGCCGTCACGCAAGCGAATCGGGGTCGTTGCCCAGACGACCCAGTCGTATGACAACCTGCGCGAAGTGATCGACGTCTGTCTCGGCAAGAGCCAGGAGCTGCGAGTCTACAACACCATCTGTGATGCCACCTCGGTGCGGCAGGACGAGGCCAGAGCCATTGCCGGCCAGGTCGACCTGATGCTGGTCATCGGCGGCTTCAATAGTGCCAACACCACCCGGTTGGCGCAGATCTGTCGGGATATTCAGCCCAACACCCATCATATCGAAACGGCGGATGAAATCGAACCCGGCTGGTTCGGCGGAGTCAGCGCCGTGGGGATTACCGCGGGCGCATCGACCCCTCAATGGATCATCGACGAGGTGGTGAAAAAGGCTTCTGGATCAGGCAAATAAAAGAAAAATAAAAGATTTGTCTTTTAAAAAGCTTTATGATATCTTCCCTCCTCATGGCCGCGAGTCAGACTGTCGGAAACGACAGGAATATCGTTAGGGGGTAACAAATACCAAATGGTGGACAACACGGAAAACCAAGAAGATTTCATGGACGACGATTTCGAGGGAAGCTTTGAGGACCTTTTTGAGAACAGTCTCAAGGAGCTCAAAGCCGGGAATGTCGTTGTAGGTACGGTGGTTCAGGTCAACCCTGATTCGGTAGTCGTCGATGTCGGCGGCAAGTCCGAGGGATTGATCCCCATCAACGAGTTTGTCAATGAGCAGGGGCAGGTCAAGACCGACATCAAGGTCGGCGACCAGTTCGACGTGCTTATTGAGCGTACCGAAAACGAGAATGGCCTGATCAGTCTTTCCAAGGAGAAAGCCGATCGCCAGAAGATCTGGAATGCGCTTGAGGAAAATGCGGTCGTTGAAGGACGCATCCTCTCCCGGATCAAGGGTGGCCTTTCAGTCGATATCGGCGTCAATGCCTTCCTGCCCGGTTCCCAGGTGGATCTCCGCCCGGTTCGCAACCTGGACAAGATGCTTGGTGAAACCTATGAGTTCAAGATTATCAAGCTGAACAAGCGTCGTGGCAATATCGTCCTTTCGCGCCGGGTTCTGCTCGAAGAACAACGCGAAAGCATGCGCGGCGATACGCTCAAGCAGCTGGAAGAAGGTCAGGTCGTCGAAGGTGCGGTCAAGAACCTCACCGATTACGGCGCATTTATCGACCTTGGCGGCATCGATGGTCTGCTGCATATCACCGACATGTCCTGGGGACGGGTGACCCATCCTTCCGACATTCTCAACGTCGGTGACAAGATCAATGTCAAGATCCTCAAGTTCGACCGTGACAAGGAGCGGGTATCCCTCGGGCTCAAGCAGATTGCACCCGATCCCTGGCTCGACGTGGAAGCCAAATTCCCCGTCGGCAGAAAGGTGACCGGCAAGGTCGTCAGCCTGACGGATTACGGCGCATTCATCGAGCTTGAAGAAGGGGTCGAAGGCCTCATTCACGTTTCGGAAATGAGCTGGACCAAGCGGATCAAGCATCCGAACAAGGTACTCAACATCGGTGACGAAGTCGAGTCGGTCGTTCTGGCGCTCGATATTCCCAACCGGCGCATCTCGCTGGGCCTCAAGCAGGTTGAGCCCAATCCCTGGGAAGTCGTCGGCGAAAAGTTCCCGATCGGCACCATCATCGAAGGCCAAGTCAAGAATATCACCGATTTCGGTATTTTCGTCGGTGTCGACGAAGGGATCGACGGTCTGGTGCATATCTCCGACCTGTCCTGGACCAAGCGCGTCAAGCATCCTTCCGAACTGTACAAGAAGGGTGACGTGGTCCGCGCCGTCGTACTGAACATCGACCGTGAGAACGAGCGTTTCTCCCTTGGCGTCAAGCAGCTCCTGTCTGACCCCTGGGAGTCGATTCCGGTTCGTTACACCCCCGGCACCATCATCCGCGGGCAGGTCACTTCGGTGACCGACTTCGGGATTTTCCTTGAGGTCGAAGAAGGGATCGAAGGCCTGATCCACGTTTCTGAAATCAGCAAGGAGAAAGTCGACACGCCGAAGAACTTCGCCAAGGTCGGTGAGGATCTCGAAGCCGTCGTGCTGCATGTGGATACGGTTGAGCGTAAAATCGCACTGTCCATCAAGCACCTGTCGGATCAGAAGGAAAAGGCCGAGGTTGATGCCTTTCTGGGCGCCCAGAAGAATGCCACGTCCAATTTCGGTGATCTTCTGCAGGGTGCGATGCACAAGGCCGGTGGCGAAAAAGACGGGGAATAAGCGTTTTTGACCCAAAACAGACCCCCGCAGCGATTGTTGCGGGGGTTTTGTATTGCTGGATGTCGCTATGAAGAAAAGGCCGTTAATCGTGGGCCTGGCGGTCCTCAGTGGAGTTTTTCTTTTTTTCTGGTTACTGGTCTTCGTGACGGCCGGAATGATGGGGAGGACTTCTTCGTTTCCGATTGGTGAAAAAGTCGGAGTTATCGAAGTCACTGGCGTCATTGCCTCGTCCAAGCTGATCAATGAAAGAATCATTCGCTTCAAGGAAGATTCTTCCATAAAGGCGGTTGTGCTTCGCGTCGATTCGCCTGGAGGTGGGGTCGGTCCGTCGCAGGAAATATATGCCGAAGTCAAAAAGCTTGTCGCAGTAAAACCGGTTGTCGTTTCGATGGGCTCGGTCGCTGCGTCGGGGGGCTATTACATCGCCGCCCCGGCCGGGAAGATTCTCGCTAATCCGGGAACCATCACCGGCAGCATCGGCGTAATCATGGAGTTCACCAATATCAAGGAACTGCTCGACAAAATCGGGTTGAGCAACCAGGTTGTGAAAAGCGGTCAGCACAAGGATATCGGGTCGCCGATCCGCCCCATGACTGAAGCTGACCGGAAAATTCTTCAATCGATGATCGACGATGTCCACCTTCAGTTCATTACCGCTGTTGCTGAAGGGAGAAACATCGATCCGGACAAAGTGCGGCTTTTGGCTGATGGCAGAATTTACTCCGGTCGTCAGGCTCTTGAGGCCGGGCTGGTAGATCAACTCGGAAACCTGCAGGACGCGATCGCTGTTGCAGGAACAATGGCTGGTATCAAGGATACTCCCCGAGTTGTTTATCCTCCCAGGGAGAAAGCCCCCTTTCTAGAATATTTTGTCGAAGAAACAATCAGCCAGGTACGGCAAGAATTACATGAACAGTCTGCTGGAGGCTTGAAATACCTCTGGTCTGGAGTCAAATAGGAGGCTAACTTTATGACAAAAAGCGAGTTGATTGAGCGGTTGTCGTTTGTCAGTGGGTCGGTGAATAAAAAAGAGGCCGAGTTGATTGTCAACACGATCTTTGACAGCATCGGCGATGCCCTGGTATCCGGTGACCGTGTCGAAATCCGGGGGTTTGGCTCTTTCACGATCCGCGAACGGGATGCTCGGGAGGCAAGAAATCCCAAGAGCGGCGAGATTGTGAAAATCCCCAACAAAAAAACGCCATTTTTCAAGACCGGTAAAGAACTGCGTGAGCGGGTCAACCGTTAGAATAAACCGTTTCCGGTTTCTTGTGGGGGGCGACCGGATACAGGAGAAAACTCATGTTGCCAAATACGCATCTTAGTATCTCTTCTGAGTGGGTCGGAGAGCCCGTATCCTTGTCGGCGGGGCGCGCTGTTGCCCAGTTAAAGACTCGTCCGGAGATGATCGCGGATGAGAGGGGCCTGGTTCATGGGGGCTTCACCTTCGGTCTGGCGGATTATGCAGCGATGCTTGCCGTTAACGACCCTTGCGTGGTTCTGGGCAGTGCCGAAGCCAGATTCGTTGCGCCGGTCAGGATCGGGGATATCATGGTGGCCACCGCTGAGGTTGTTGAGGAAAGCGGGAAAAAACGTCAGGTTAAATGCACGGTAAGCACGACTCAACTGGTGTTTGAAGCGACCTTCACCTGCTTTGTTTTGCCTAAGCATATTCTCGAAAGCTGACCCCGATTTTCAAAAAAAGCATAACAAGAACGCCCCATCCGAGCGGATGGGGCGTTCTTGTTCAACTCGCCGGCATTTTTTTGTCTGTCAGAACTGAACTCTACTCAAATCTCCCAGCCATGCTGTCGAGGCGTGGCCCGCTGATGAATTTTTCAGGATCAGTTCTGTTGACGGACCAGCCGCCACGACTGCGTATGCCTGTTGAAATTTAAATCTCTCCAGTATGCCGGGTGATGTTTAGAAGTCTCTCAACCTGAAACCTACTGCGGTTCTCTGAAAGCCACTTCAGGCGTCCCGTTCGGTGACGGGCTGGCTCACCATGTCTTTATCCGAGAACCTTTTCTTCAAATGTTGGTCAATGCCTCAAAACTTCTATCCATGCATCCCAGAGGACAGCGATCCATTTGCATCCCTGTGACTCCATATTAACATTGGCTCATCCTTTGTCAAAGAAATATTTTCTTCGCTGATATCCGTTTTTCAATTCCATTCGGTCTGTATTGCGTCATTATCTTATGCTAGTATCATGACGTTTTACGATTTGAACCGATTGCCTGCAGGGGCCTGTCATGTCCTCAAAATGTTTCCGTTTCTGCCCCTCCACAGAGGATGCTGGGTTACGCCTTGATCAGTATATTGCCAATCAGGACAATGGTTTAAGCCGTGGTTTTGTGCGCAAAATCGTTGATCTCGGCGGCGTTCATGTCGACGGTCGGCGGGTTCGTAAATGCTCGCTTCCGGTGCGGGCGGGGGAGACGATCGAGGTTTATCTGGATGGCCGCCCCCTTGACCCATTCGTGGTAACCGAAGACCTTGTTGTTTATCGTGACACCCATCTGCTGGCGATTAACAAGCCGGCGGGCATTGAAACCCAGCCGACCCCCGCTCGCTACCGCGGGACTCTCTATGAGGCCTTGCTGCAATTTCTGCACAACCCGTTCAGGCCGAAGGATCGACCCGAGCTGGGCATGGTTCAGCGACTCGACCGTGACACTTCGGGGCTGATGATTTTTTCCATTCACAAGCGGGCTCATGGCGGTCTGACGCAGTCTTTCTCCGGTCGCGACGTGCGTAAGCTCTATCTGGCCCTGGTTGCCGGGACCCTGGCGTCGGCGCAGGGGGAGTTTCGATCGCTGCTGGCACGCAACCGGGCTTCCAACCTGGTTCGCTCGGTTTCCAGGGGGGGCAAGGAGGCGATCACCCGCTATCGCGTGCTTGAGGAGTTTCCCGGCGCATCGCTCGTCGAGGTCGAAATTCTCACCGGCCGTTCTCATCAGATTCGGGTCCATTTTTCCGAAGCCGGACACCCCCTGCTCGGGGATGTCCGTTATGGTGGGGGCTCCAGCCGGAATTCTGTCGATATTCCCAGGCAGATGCTCCATTCTTTTCGCTTGACCCTGTCTCACCCGGTACGCGGAGGCCAGTTGCAACTCGAAGCCCCGCTGCCGGATGATTTTGCCTCCTTGCTCGCATCAATGCGGGCCGACCGCAACCCTTCGCCCGCTGAATGAGAAGTTGAGCGTTTCGCCTTCGAGGAATTTTCATGGCCCTGTCCCTTCCCCAGATTGACCCGGTAATTTTCCACATAGGTCCGCTAGCCGTGCGTTGGTATGGTCTGATGTACCTGCTCGGTTTCCTTGCCAGTTATTTCATCATCCGTCACCTGGCCCGCCAGCGCGGCCTGGCCCTCTCTTCGGATCTGCTGTCAGACCTGTTGTTTTACGGTGTTCTCGGGGTCATCCTGGGAGGACGCCTGGGGTACACCCTGTTTTATAATTTCTCCTATTATTCCAGTCATCCA
>NZ_JBFHGD010000021.1:0-25392 GCF_041583255.1 Trichloromonas sp.
GAATGAGTTTGGCCCATACCGGGGGGAGGGGGTGCTGATGTCATGGGATGACGCACGAACCCTCTGCAATCAAGGGTTCAGTATCGGGTCCCATACTATGTCGCACGAGCCTCTTACCGGCTTGAATCAAGACGATGCTTTGATCGAGATCAAACAGTCCAAAGTTGTTCTCGAGACGCGCCTTGAAAGGGCTATCCCCGGGTTTTGTTATCCTCGCGGGGCTCATTCTGACTTTCTGGCGGAGGCGGTGTGTCAGGCGGGGTACTCCCATGCCGTAACCACCCGTTACGGTTCCAACGACGCCGGGACGGATGTTTTTGTCTTGCGGCGCCGTAATATGTCTGATTTGCAAGGGGTTCGAGCGCGATTTCCGGTGACTGTCCATCGCCTTGAACTGACGTCCTTATTTGACCGTTTTTTGACCTCTCGTCGGTCCGGATAACTTTTATGCCGTTAAAAACCCTGCTGTATTTAGGCGCTTTGCTGTTTTCACTGGCAGCCAGTGTGATTTATCATCCGATCATCGGCGTTTATGCTTATTTATTTACCTACAATATTAATCCTTCTGGTCAGTGGTGGGGCAGTCTTTTGCCCGCTGGTTTTGAACGTTATAGTTTTCTGCTTGCCATTGCCATCGCCCTGGGAATTGTCGTGAAATGGTCAGTGTTGAGCTACCGGCGATTTTTTGAAAAACAGGAACAACTGCTTCTGTTATTGCTTGGCATTATCTGGTTCGCAGCGGCCATGGATGGTCAGATTGACTACAATGTCATGAAAATGACCAAGGTCATTTTCATCCTTTTGATGGCTAGTCACATAGTCACCTCAATGCGATTTTTTGAGGGATTGCTCTGGGTCTTCATCCTGTCGGGACTGTCCCTGGGATATGATATTTTTACTGGTGCCGGAGAGTTTCGTGGGGGGCGATTGAACACCGGTGTTGGGGGCTCGGATTTTGGCGAAAGCAATTTTTTGGCACTCCATTTTTCATTTATCGTTCCATTTGTAGGAGTTATGCTGCTGAAAGGAAGTAAAAAAGCTAAAGTGACCTGTGTCATTTCAGCCGCTTTTATCCTTAATAGCGTTGTGCTCACCCGTTCGCGAGGAGCCTTTTTGGCTATTGCCGTTGGCGTTGTATTGGCCCTGTTCTCGTTGTCCCGGCTGGGTCGCTATCGGAAGGCCGCCGTGGTGATTCTTCTGCTGGGAATGGTAGGTGGGATAACGCTCACGGACTCCCGTTTTTGGGGACGTATTCATACCATCAGTGTGGAAGACGCCGAAGAACGTGATTCTTCCGCGCAGCAACGGATTGAAGCCTGGACTGGAGCCTGGGCCATGGCTAAGGCTCACCCGATGGGGGTAGGGGTCGGCAATTTCCACGATCGAATTGGCTTTTATAAACCAATGATGGCCGGGATGGATGCTCACAACACCTATTTGCGTTGTCTGGCTGAATTAGGCTTTCCGGGGTTATTTGTTTTGCTGTGGCTCATAAAGACATCCTTTGCCACCCTTAAGCATGTCGACAGTATGGCCGACCAATTGCTCCCTGAAGAGCGTACGGAAGATGTCAAATTGTACTCCCATGCGGTACGCTGTGCCCTTGTCATCTATCTGGTCGGGGCGACTTTTATTTCTTGTGTGTACATCGAAGAATTTTATTGGGTGTTGATGTTGCCAGTCTTTTTGTTCCGCGCTGTGGAAAACGAACTCCCGACAGCGAACATCCCCCTTGAACTGTCAGCATCATAATAAGATAGGCCATTGGTCTGAAAGATCAGAATGAAATCAGTGTCTGCGGTTCCCAGAACAATCTGCCTCGTCTCCCCCTTCCCCCCACCTTACGGGGGAATGGCCATTCAAGCGACCAAGCTCGAATCCCTTTTTGTTGCAGCAGGGTATAGTGTTCTGAGTGTGCCGACCAATTGCGAACTCCCACGATCTTTGCAATGGGTTGTTACTGTGCCGATTCTGCGCACGGGAGTTAATGTCCTCGTCTTCTTTTACTCTCTGCGCCGTGCCTCGCTGCAGGCAGACGCCGTTTATTTTTTGACCGGATTTTTTAATTTTTTCTGGTGGGTTACCTTCCCGGCGTTACTGTTGTTTTTCATGTCCGGACAAAAGGTCATTCTCAGTGCGAGGGGGGGGGGCGCCGGGGCTTTTTTCGATCGCTACAGAATTCTCTTGAACCCACTGATGCACCGAATTGACCTGATAACCACCCCTTCCGTGTTCCTTCAACAAGAGTTTGCCCGGTCCTTTGGCATCAGGCCCGAGGTTGTCCCCAACATCGCCGATCTTAAGCAGTTTGGATTTCGGCTGCGCAGCCCGTTACGGCCGCGGCTCATAGTTACCCGCAATCTGGAAGCCATTTACAATGTCGGTTGCGCTATCCGGGCTTTCGCCAGGGTGCGCGAACGTTATCCCGATGCGACCCTGGCGGTGATTGGCGAGGGAGACGAGCGAACCATGCTTGAATCTCTTGCCAGTTCCCTGGAGCTTGGATCATCCGTCATTTTTTATGGCAGCGTCCCTCATGATCAGATCCAGGCAATGTATGATGAAACCGATATTTTTATTAATGCGTCCAATGTGGACAACCTCCCAGGCGTGATTCTCGAAGCGTTTGCATGCGGGTTACCCGTGGTGACAACCCGGGCCGGGGGCATCCCTTTTATGGTCGAAGACAAGGTGACGGCCCTTCTTGTCGATTGTGATGACTGCGACGCCCTGGCGGCCCGGGTGTGTGAATTACTCGAAGATCCTGTTCTTGCGCGACGGTTGTCTGAAAATGGCCGACTCGAAAGCCATCGCTATTCCCCGGAGCAGGTGTTACAGAGGATGGTTCCGATGTTCGAACGGGTGATTGAAGGGACGAGGGATGGCAAAGGTTAATGTTTTTATCACCATTGACACCGAGCACAGCATCGGTGGGGCTTTTGCCGACCCGACGCTCAGACCGGTGGGAAATGACAAACGTGTTTATGGGAAAGTCAACGGCAGGGAGTACGGCATTCCGTTGATCATGGATATCGCCGACCGATTTAATATTCCTCTCACCTTTTTCGTCGAAGTTTTCAATAAATATCATTTCGGCGAGGCTGAAACCAGAGACGTCTGCCAATATATTTTGGGCCGTGGGCATGATGTCCAATTGCACCTTCATCCCAACTTCTTGAACTTTAGAGAAGAGAGGCCATCCGATTGTAAATATTCGGACAATTTATCTACCTATGATCTCGCGACTCAAATCGAATTGATCGGCGAAGGAAAAGAGTTGCTGACTCGATACTGTGGCCATTCTCCCATCGTTTTTCGTGCCGGGAACTATGGTGCCAATGCCAACACCCTGAAGGCGCTGAAGGCTAATGGGATTTTTATCGACAGTTCGTACAATGCGGCTTTTCCCAGGCATAGCCAGCGCATCTGCGAGCAACAATTTAATGATGCCGATCAGCTCGAAGGGGTATGGGAATTCCCCATTACCAATTTTGTCGAGGCTATCCCTTTGCGAGGGAAGCGTTTCAAGCCCCTTGACCTCAACGGTGTGGGGTTTGCCGAAATGAGACGGGTGCTGGAGCAGGCGCATTCTTGCCAAGGGCCCAGAAATATAACTTTTATTATGCATTCCTTCAGTTTTTTAAAGGCAGGAGACGTGCAATACCAAAAATGCTCTGTACGGCAATATGTCGTGGAGAGGTTCAGCCAGTTGTGTTGCCACTTAGCTGAACACGGAGAAACGTTTAGATGTCTAAGATTCCGTGATATTGCCATGCTGGAGCGGGAGTTCGAGAGTTTGGATGCGTCGCACGTCTATCCATCTGTCTCGTTCGGTTATTCTCTGAAGAGGCTCGTTCAGCAGCAACTTTATGAGGTAAGGCCCCGAAAATGACCACTTCAAAGCTCCGCATTCTACATCTCGTCAACAATTTTGGCGTTGGTGGGCTTGAGAGTGTCATTCGTCAGATGGCCCTGAACTCTTCAGGTTGTGTTCAGCCATATGTGTGTGTATTGACGATGGCTGGCCATTTCGCCCAGGGAGTTGCCGCGGCCGGGGTAGCATTACATCATGTTGATCGCGCAAAAAAACAGAAAGGAATGCGAGTCACCCTTCGAGAACTTGTTGATTTGATTCAGGATTGGAATATCGACGTTATTCATTGCCACGATATGAGTTCCTGGTTTTATGGGGCTATATTGAAAAAAATGGTTGGCAAACCGACTGTTGTTACTAAACACGGTAATATGGAGAAATGGCATTGGAAGACAGTTCTGACGTCAAAAATCCTTTCCCTTTTTACCGATCGGATTGTTGCCGTTTCTCCGGAAGTGAAAGCTGATCTTGTTAAACGTCAATTTGTTAATGATAAGAACATCGATGTGATTTACAACGGGATTGATTTAACGCCCTTTGATTGCCCAATAAGTAAACAAGAGGCAAAGGCTAGGTTGGGTATTCCAGAAAATACATTTGTCACCGGAACTGTAACGAGATTTTATCCTGTAAAAAATATAGAGCTTCAAGTCGAAGCGATTGCGAACCTAAAAGACCGTATCCAGGATTTGCGTCATCTCATTGTGGCGCCCCTGGCGACTGATTATGGTCGAGAAATAGCGGAGAACATAAAACAGAGAGGGCTTGATAAATATATATGCCTTCTCGGTTATCGTGAGGACATCCCGCAGTTGTTGCAAGCGATGGATCTGTTTGTTTTGACCTCAATTTCAGAAGGTACATCCATGGCGTTGATAGAAGCAATAGCTGCGCACTTGCCTGTTGTTGTGAGTAATGTTGGGGGTAATCCTAACCTGGTTAATGAAGATGTGAATGGGTTTTTGTTCGATTTGGATAAGAAAAATGATTTTGAGGAAAAGGTTTTTAATCTTTACCAGGATGCTGAAAAATTAAAAATATTTTCAAGTAAACAAAAAGATGTTGCGGTTCTATTCTCAGGAGAAGGAATGATGAGGGGGTATTTAGAGGTTTACAATTCAATTTGTCGAGTTGGGTAATAAAAGAGGATAAATTTAGAAATATGTTTTGGTCTCTTAGAAGGTTTGTTTTCTTATCTAAAAATCCTGGGGTGTTTTTTAAGCAATTAAGTCAAGTCAGTGATGGTATCTCTGTAGAAAAGCGCGAAACTAGTTTTAGTTTTTCAAGAATTGATACAATTGATAGCAATTTTGAAAAAAAAATCACCGAGGTGCTAGCATCAATTGATTATAAACCCCCTTTTTCTTTGGAGGATGCCTCCTCACGGCTCAACCGGGGGGAACTATTTGTCGTTATCTATCATGATGTTGAAATTGCTGGTTGGGGCTGGTTTGCCTTGGCGAAGGCTGAGTGTGAGGAATTTAATTGCAGTATTAAAATAAGAGACGGGCAAGCGTATGCATACAACATCTTTGTAAACAAAAAATATCGAGGAAATGACCTTGCAACTCACCTGTTAACGTCATCTGAGCCATACTTAAGGCAACTGAATGTCGATTTGGTTTGGGCCATCATTTATGACTGGAATGTTCCGTCACAAAAAGCCTTTGTAAAAGCCGGGTATGAGAAAATTGGTTATTACAAAATGCTTAACGTTTTAGGTGTAAAATTTCATCACTGCCCGGATATCATCAAAGGATAAACTCGATGTCGGTCTGTTACCTTCTCAGCCTCAATCCAACCTCATACGGCATCTATAAGAATTTGCGTAATGCCGGCCTTCATCTTCACCTTTTTCACATGGGTGGTGGGTTGGAGTCGTTTTTAGGCCGGGACATTACTGTCCATCGCCTTTCTGTCGACGAGGAACCGGAGGCTGTGGTTGTTCGATTGCTTGAGATTCAGGCGAATGCTGGCAACCCTGGATTTGTCTTTACTTCCAGTGATGGAGAGGTCGCCTTCCTGGACAGATTTCGAGACTCTTTACAGGATGTCCTTTCTTTACCAATACCAACCGCTGAAGTTGCCCGCCTGGTGAACGATAAACATGCATTTGCTGAAAAGCTAAAGGAGTTGGGCATCAGAATCCCCTGGTCATTCTGTGTTGAGCGGGCCAATGTTGAGGATCTTGGTCTGCGTCTTAGCTGGCCCTGTCTGGTTAAGCCGGTGGTCTCAAGTGAATGGAAGACTGATGAGGTTTCCTCTGCTTTGGGTGGAAAAAAAGCTTTTGTTGTTGATAATTATGATGGGTTTTTTCCTTTGATCAGCAGGTTGCACGAATATTCTCCCAAACTTTTGGTTCAGGAAATCATCGATGTCGCCGAAACTGGTAATTTTTCATTTTGTTGCTATAGCGATGCTAACGGAAAAGTTATTTGGGGTTTTGTAACGCAAAAATTGTTGCAGTACCCAGAATGTTTTGGGACGGCTATTTTATGCTCAACCGTTGAGCACCCGGAAATTGCCTCTTTTGGTAAGGAAGTCATTGAGGCCTTGGGGGTTAGTGGGATTTCTGAAACAGAAATTGTGGTTGATCGAAAAACTGGAAAATTATTTGTCATTGAAATAAATACGCGTCATTGGCTGCAACATCGATTGTCAACAAGGCTTGGTGTTAATATCAGTCTGTTGGATTATTATTACAGGTCCGAAAATATACCGATGGTAAATTCATTGGTTTCGAAAGATCATCCATTTAAGAAAGTTCTATTGGTAGACGACTATGCTTATTTGATGCATTTTGTTAAAAATATTTTTAGATATAAAAAGCTATTATTGCCTTATTTATACAGAAGTACTTTAGAGTTTTCTACGTTTGAAAGAAGGCAAACTTTGACATTTCTGAAATTTATCAACAGAAAGCTTTTTTCTTTTTAGCGAAGGATTATGCTTAGTGCACGTTTGTAATCTGCGCCCTGTTATACTCAGTGCCTTTGGCCCCCCCTCCTTGGCCTGCATCCGCAGCTGGGGGCGGGCGGGTATGTCTCCAGGCCTCATCTCTATCCAGGGGCCGGGCGAACCCAAGCCGGTTTCCAAATATCTGACGGGAGCGGTCTGCCTCTCCCGCCAAGATTTGTACAGCGAGCGGGGGCTGGAAACCATCATCCGCTTTCTTGCCGATTTTGGAGCTTCTGGGCTGACCTGTATCGACGAAAATATTGCCCGATGGCTGAACGACCAACGGCCACGCCTTCCGGAAGGCATCACTCTCTGGTTGCCTCCCAGCGGCATGCTGCGGCGAGTTTTGGATAAGGGGGCGCAGATTGATGCGGCGCGCCAGGTCGGGTTGAATGTGTTGCCTACCTATCTTTTTTCGAGGGGCGATTTCACCGATGAAATTCCCTCCGCCCATTTTCCCCTTTGCCTGCGGCCTTCGGCTCCCGGTTCGGTCGACCCTCTGTTCAAGGTTGAAAACGTTGAGTCTGTTACCGAACTGCGGAAATTTCTCGGTGGTTTTAATATTTATAGTTCTATTATTGGCCAGCCGTTCAAAAATCTGCCCAACCTGGTGGTGCACGGAACTCGCATGGCGGATGGAACGACGGTGGGCATGGAGGGGTTTTTGGTCGAACGTAAGTTTCAAGGAGTGACCCTGACCCTGAGACCAATCTCTCTGTCCGCGGAGCTTAAGGCCCGTTGCGTCGCCTTTACCGAGGCGATGGAATTGATCGGACATTACCATTTTGAGTTTCTTTTCGATGAACTGACCGGCGAAAGCCATTTTCTCGAAATCAATCACCGCTTTGGCGGTACTACGGCCAAGGTATTGGTCTGCGGTTACCTGGAACCGCTCTACGCTTTGCAGGCACAAGGCATAGAAATGCCGGTCAACGCCTCGGTGAACAACCACACCGTCTCAAGCCTCAAGGCCTTGGGCAAAAGTGCCTTCTATGCCCTGGCGGATCGACTGACGCCGCTGGACTATCCTGAAGAATCGAAAGCAAAACGGCTCTGGTCGACGGTGAAGTGCATGGTTGCTTGCAAGGACGAAGTCTTTGCCTGGGACGATCTGCCGGGGACGGCAGCCTTTTATCTTGGCGATCTGCCGGGGCGCATGACCGGCGTGGTTGCCGCATGTCGTAAACTGCTGACTTCGGCCCGGGGAAAACCCGGAAGACCAGAAAGCGAGTGATGAATGGCATCGGGAAAACATGAGAATTTTCAGGACCTTTAACCGCCAGGAATATACAAAGTGCTTGAGCTGATTTTTTGAGGGTTTTCGTACAATGTGCGGTATCTGCGGTATTTACAATCTGGGGGGGGCGCCGGTCGATCGCGACTTGCTGGGACGGATGAATGACACCATGGTGCATCGCGGCCCGGACGGTTCCGGCTTATTTGCCGACGGCGGAATCGGGCTTGGCCATCGGCGGCTGGCGATCATCGATTTGCATACCGGCGAGCAGCCGATGGCTACGGAAGACGGGCGTCTGCAGGTGGTCTTCAACGGCGAAATCTACAATTTCCTTGAGCTGAAAAAGGAACTCGAAGGGTGCGGACACCGTTTTCACAGCCACAGTGACACCGAAGTGCTGCTGCACGGTTACCGCCAATGGGGGGAGTCTTTCGTTGACCGCTTGCGGGGGATGTTTGCCATTGCCCTGTGGGATGCTCCGAACCGCAAGCTGTTGCTGCTTCGTGACCGGGCCGGCAAGAAACCGCTCTACTACCACTTTGACGGCAAGCGGCTGGTTTTCGGTTCGGAACTGAAAGCCCTATTGGCGAATGATACGGTTTCAAGGGAGATGGATCCAGCGGCTCTGGATGCCTACTGCAGTTTCGGTTATGTGCCATCGCCGTTGAGTATTTTTCGTTCGGTGCGCAAGCTCCCGCCGGCGCACCTGGCGGTTTGTACTTCGAAGGGGATGACTCAGCGAAAGTATTGGGATCTCGACATGTCTTCTGAGCCGGGTACGGTTGATGAAGCCCGGGCTATTGCCGAGTTGCAGGAGGTGTTTGACGAGGCGGTGCGCCTGCGCATGATCAGTGACGTGCCACTGGGGGCGTTTCTGAGCGGCGGAGTCGATTCCAGCGCGGTGGTAGCTTCGATGGCACTTCAAGGTGATGGGACTCCGGTGCGTACGGCGGCCATCGGTTTCGAAGAAAAGCGCTTCAACGAACTGGAGTTTGCCTCGATCGTGGCCACGCGCTACGCCACCGACCACTCGGAGTTCGTGGTCCGGCCCGAGGCGCTGGACATCATCGAGAGGCTGGTCTGGCATTTTGACGAGCCCTTTGCCGACTCCTCGGCGGTGCCGACCTGGTACGTGTCGCAGATGGCGCGCAAAAAGGTCACGGTGGCTCTTTCCGGGGACGGCGGCGACGAGACCTTTGCCGGATATGTCAAGCGCTACAGCATGAACCGGATGGAGGATGGCTTACGCCAGAACATTCCCGAGTTCATCCGCCGGGGCCTGTTCGGGCCGCTGTCGCACGTTTATCCGGGCGCTGACTTTCTCCCTCGCCCGCTGCGGCTCAAGGCTTTTCTGCGCAACCTGTCGCTGCCGCTGGATCAGGCTTATTTTCGTGATATGTCTTTCTATTTCAAACCGGAGGAGAAGCGTCGGCTGTACACTCCCGACTTTGCCGCGCAGGTTGGACAGGGGCAGGCGCAGTCGGTGCTGGGAGCGCACTTTGCCGCGAACTCCAATGCTGATCCGGTGACGCGGGTACAATATGTCGATATCAAGAGCTACCTGCCCGAAGACATTCTGGTCAAGGTTGATCGTATGAGCATGGCCCATTCGCTTGAAGTGCGGGCGCCGATTCTGGACCACAAGGTCATGGAATTCGCCGCCCGTCTTCCGTCGGCGCTGAAACTGCGCGGACAAGAGTCCAAGTATATTTTTAAAAAAATAAATGAGAATCGTCTTTCAGCGGATATACTTTATCGCAAGAAGCAGGGCTTCTGTGTGCCCCTTGATGCCTGGTTACGCGGTGAACTCAGAGGTCTGGCGCAGGATGTGCTTTTTTCCGGTGGATTGGATGAACGGTTCAACCGCGTTTATGTGCAGCAGTTGTGGAATGGTCACCAAGGGGGACGGCAAAACAATGGCACCCAGTTGTGGGGTCTGATGATGTTCGGCCTCTGGCAGCGACAGTTTGGTGGCAGATAGACGCAAAAAAGCATTTAGTCCACAGAACGCACGGAAGGAAAATGTAAAAAAGAATGAATTTGATTTTAATCCCCATGTTGTTCAGGTGCTTTCGGTGCTTTTCTGGACAAGAAAATTTTATGTTTTGTGATTTTTTAACCGGAGGTGCTCATGAATCCGTATCTGGTGCGCAAGGTTATTTATCCCTTTCACGAACAGATCATGGGCCGCAAAACCTTTGAACATCTTGCCGAACTAGAACGCCTGCAGTCCCTGTCACCCGCCCAGATTGAAGAAGTCCGTTTTCGCAAACTGCGTGAACTGCTGATCCATGCCCAGCAGAACATCCCCTTTTACGCCGATCGGTTCACCCATGCCGGTTTCGAGCCGCAGAAGATGCAGGCCATCGACGATATCAGGCGGCTGCCGTTTCTGACCAAGGCCGAAATTAAACAGAATATTGACCGCATGACCTGGAAAGACTCCCCCGGCGGCCTGCATCGCTACAACACTGGCGGTTCGTCGGGGGAGCCGCTGATTTTCTACTTCGACAAGCGGCGTCAGGCCTGGGACAAGGCAGCGCGGATGCTGACTCATCGCTGGTGGGGGGTGGATGTTGGCGACAAGGAACTCTACCTGTGGGGCTCGCCGGTAGAAGAGACGCGTCAGGACCGGATGAAGGAGCTTCGCGACAAGCTGACCAACGAACTATTGATCAGCGCTTTCGAGGTTTCTCAGTCCAATGTAGGGGCTATCTTTGCCGCCATGCAGCGGTTTCAGCCTGACTGCCTGTTCGGTTACCCCAGCACCATCGATCTCTTTGCCCAGATGGCGAAAAAGCAAGGGCTCGACCCGGCTTCTCTCGGTATCTCCGTGGTCTTTTCGACGGCGGAGCTTTTATATGACCACCAGCGCAAGGCGATTAGCGAACAGCTCGGTGGCATCCCGGTGGCTGATGGTTACGGTAGCCGTGAAGGGGGGTTCGTCTCCCACGAGTGCCGCGAGGGCCGCTATCATGTGATGGACCCGAATTACGTCGTTGAGTTTATCCAGGAGGATCAGCCGGTGCCCACAGGTGAAGATGGCGAAATTGTCCTGACGCACCTGGATGCCTGGGGCATGCCGTTGATTCGCTACAAAACCGGCGACGTGGCCCAGCCGGGCGAAGGGGCCTGTTCCTGCGGCTGCGGTTTCTCGACCATGCAAGCGATTCGCGGCCGCACCACTGATTTTGTGGTGACCCCCGACGGGCGCTGGCAGCACGCGCTGTCGGTGATCTACATCGTGCGAGATATCGAAGGGGTTGACGAATTCAAGATCATCCAGCATGAGCTCGAAGATGTCGAGGTTCTGGTCAAGACGATCCCGGAACGCTACCCAACGGACGGCGCCGAGCGGATTGTCGCCGGCATTCAAAAACGGATGGGCGACAGCGTGCGGGTGAGAGTCAATCTGGTCGACAGCATTCCTCGCGAAGCTTCTGGCAAGCACCGCTACGTGGTGTCGAAAGTGGCGCATAAAGGGCTGTAAGCTGGTTGATGGTCGTTTTTTAGACGGGATAATAGCGGAAAGCGGCTACTTTTAGAAATTTCCACGCATTTATCCGCAGTTGTCCCGCCAAGATGATGGATTCATATGTTCCCAAGACTATTCAATATAATCCGCAACCTGCTGGCCGTCATCGGCTTGTTTAGCCTTCTGGGGGGGGGCTATGGGGCTTACCTGGTGGCTAGGTCGTACCATTTGCCACCTCGTGTGCTAATGCTCAAGGCATTGAAGAAATCCGGTTTGGAGCAGTCGGCGATTGCCGAGGTTTTCAAGCCGGATCCGGTGCAGCCCAAGGGGCTCGAATTACCCGATCTAAATGACCCCGACTGGAAAGGACACGGCGCCCGAGCCGACCGCCAGATGTCCCCGGTGGTGTATGACTCTCAGGGGCGGCCCGTGCCCCAGGCCTGGCTGGAGCAGGGCTGGTCGGCCCGGCCCGCAAACGAGGTAATTCGCCGAGTTGTTGTCAGAGAGGCGAGGGAGCTATTGGCGGCGCTCAAGAACGCCGAGCCGGGGGACGAGATCCTTCTGTCTCCAGGCGTTTACCGCATTCAGTCGCGCAATATTGAAATCATACTCGGTGGATCAGCATTGCATCCCGTCGTGGTGAAGGCAAAACGTCTTGGCGATGTGGTCATCGAACTCGATTCACAGGAGGGTTTCTGGATCAACGGGCCTTACTGGACCTTTGAAAATCTGGAGTTCAAGGGTGTTACAAAAAACCACGATTACGGCGAGCACGCCTTCCACATTGTTGGCGGCGGTCAGGGGTTTGTCCTGAGAAACTGTCGCCTGCATGAATTCAACGCAATGATCAAGGCCAATGGTTATCGCGGTCGGGACGGAGAGACACGTTATCCCGACAATGTTTTGCTCGAGAATAACCATTTTTTCAATTCGGAAATCCGTCGCACCCGTAATCCCGTGACCTTCATCGATGTGGTTGGCCCGGACAACTGGATCGTTCGTGGTAACCTGATTGCCGATTTCTGCAAGGGAGAGGGGGATCGCATCAGCTATGCGGCCTTTTTAAAGGGAAACTCCTCTGGTGGGGTCTTTGAGAATAATCTTGTCATCGGCGAATATCGGACTGCCGGGGGCGTTCGGGTTGGTTTGTCACTGGGCGGTGGCGGCAGTGGGGCACGGTTTTCGCGTAATGAAAGCAATGAGGTCGAACACACAGGCGGTGTGGTGCGCAACAATATTGTCATGTATTGCAGCGATGTCGGTCTGTATCTGAACAAGTCCCGTGACACCAAGGTGTTCAATAATGTCTTTTACCGGACCATGGGCCTGGATGTGCGCTTCCCTGTCAGCTCCGCGGTGATCCGCAACAACCTGCTGTCAAGCCGCATCGAGGAGCGGGATGGCGGACTCAGTGTCCAGGACCACAACTTGGTGGCAGATGTGGAGGATTTCAAGAACTGGTTTCAACGTCCGGATGAGGGGAACTTCAATTTAAAGGATGGGGAGGATCTGATTGATCAAGGCGTCGCCATGGACCAGATTCGGGAGGATTTTTGCGGTCAGGCCCGAACCAATCGGCCCGATCTCGGGGCTTTGGAATATGGAAAAGATTCATCCGGCTGCGCCTCAGTGTTGGGATTATGAGCTCTTTTCCGGAAGAAGGCGGCACCGTCGGGAGTGAGACCATGAAATGCTTGAGCTTGATCTTAATGTTATTTCTGCTGCTGCCGGTTTCGGTACTGGCGCTGGAGCCTGAAGAGGTGATTGTTGTTGCTAATCACTTCGTCGAAGAAAGCGTCGATTTGGCCCGTTATTACATGAAGCAGCGCGGCATCCCCAGCGAAAATCTGATTCGGATCGACACGACGGAGAAAGAATCCTGTTCGCGAGAAGATTATGATGAGGATATTGCTAAGCCGGTTCGTAAATTTCTGCAGAAAAGGAAAGACCCCGACGCTATTCGCTGCCTGGTTACCATATCCGGTGTTCCGTTGAAGGTGGGGCCCCCGGGCCTGACCAAAGATGAAAAGATCGAGAAGGAGAGCCTGCAGTCTGAACAGGCTACCATTCGTGCGGAGATGAAAAAACTGACGGACCAGCAGGGGCCTGAATCCAAACGGTTGAAGGATCAACTGGCCGCCATTGAGGCGAAGATCAAGGGCCTGAGCAAGAGTGATCAGGGGGCAGCAGTCGATTCGGAATTGGCCTTGGTGCTGGCGGACGACTACTCCCTTAAGGGGTGGGTGCCCAATCCATTTTTTGCTGGATTCCAGAACCAGGCCCTGCCGGTGAAGAAGAAGGATGTCAGGTTCGTCGCCAGGCTGGACGGGCCTTCGAAAGGAATTGTCCGAAGAATGATTGACGACAGCCTGTTGGCCGAGGCCTCGGGGTTGTCGGGGACGGCCTATTTTGATGCCAAAGATCCGAGGTCAATAAAAGAAAAGCTAGAAGGGTACGCCTATTACGACAATTCCCTTCATCTGGCCGCCGCGCGGGTTACTGCGCGGCAACGGATGCCGGTGGTGGTCAACGAAAAAAAAGAGCTGTTTCAGGCCGGTGAGGCTCCCGGTGCCGCATTGTACTGCGGCTGGTACAGCCTGGCTCGTTATGTCGATGCCTTCGACTGGCGCCCTGGGGCGGTCGGCTATCATATCGCCAGCCAGGAATGCCAGACGTTGCGGTCCGGTTCCAGCAACGTCTGGTGCAAGCGGATGCTGGAAGACGGTGCTGCCGCCACCATTGGTCCGGTGGCAGAGCCTTACCTGCAGGCATTTCCGGTGCCGGAGATTTTTTTCGGGGCGCTGATCGATGGCTCGTACACACTGGCGGAAGCCTATTTTTTGAGTCTTCCCTATCTGTCATGGCAGATGGTGCTGGTCGGTGATCCCTTGTATCGGCCGTTTAAAAATCATAAGATGACCAACTCACAAAGTCCCTGAAGTTGTCAAGGCGCAGCATGCAGCGCCCCCCGGGGGGATTGAATCCAGGTAAATCAGATTTGATCCGTGTTTCAAACGTTCAAGCTTTTACAGGATAAAGGCCGTTGCTCCACCCAAATCACGGAACCCTCGGATGGGGTCATGCAAAAATGAAGTAATCTTACCGCCCTTTCCGTGAGTTTCGTGCATTGGTAGCTTTTATTTTTTCAGGGGGAATGTTTTGAAAATCATAAACATCGTAGGTGCCCGCCCCAATTTTATGAAAATGGCCCCGATCATCGAGGCGATGAACAAACACCCCGGTCAGATCAACCACCTTCTGGTTCATACCGGCCAGCATTACGACGAGAAGATGAGCCAGGCCTTTTTTGTCGATCTGGGGATGCCCAAGCCGGACATCAACCTCGAGGTCGGTTCCGGTTCTCACGCCGAGCAGACGGCGCGGATCATGGTCGAGTTCGAAAAGGTCTGCTTGCGTGAAACCCCCGATCTGGTGATTGTTGTGGGGGATGTCAATTCGACCATGGCCTGCACCATAACGGCGAAAAAACTGGGAATCAAAGTTGCCCATGTCGAGGCCGGACTGCGCTCGCGGGACATGTCGATGCCGGAGGAGATTAATCGGCTCTGCACTGACGTGTTGTGCGACTATCTGTTTACCACCGACCATTTTGCCAACGAGAACCTGGCGGCCGAGGGCGTGCCGGCTGACAAGGTCTTTTTTGTCGGCAATGTGATGATCGATACCCTGCTCAAGCACCGGGTCATGGCAGCAACCCTTGACTTGAGTCGTAGGCTGGGGTTGACGTCGAAAGGCTATGCGACACTGACCATGCACCGGCCTGGTAACGTCGATGACAAGGGGGTGCTGACCGGTATCTTGGAGGCGCTGGCCGAAATCTCGCAGCAGATCCCGATCATTTTCCCGATCCATCCCCGCACCAAAAAGATGGCCGAGGAGTTCGGCCTGGCCCATTTCTTCAATACCGGTGAGAAGGTCGAAGGGATCTGGATCACCGAACCGCTCGGTTATCTCGAGTTTTTGCACCTGAACATGAATGCCAAAATGGTGCTGACCGACAGTGGCGGGCTTCAGGAAGAGACGACCGTTCTCGGCGTTCCCTGCATCACCATGCGCCCGAACACCGAACGGCCGATCACCTGCGAAGTCGGTTCGAACGTGATGGTCGGCAACAGTAAACAAAAAATCCTCGACCAGGCCCGCCAGGTCTTCAGCGGTGAAGCTCCGCAGGGACGGGTGCCGAAAAAATGGGACGGTCACGCTGCTGAGCGAATCGTTGAAGTGCTGGTTGACACTATGGCTAAAGGAGTCTTTTTATGATTATTCCGATAATTCTTTCCGGAGGGGCAGGAACGCGGCTCTGGCCGCTATCCCGTGAACTTTATCCGAAACAGTTGCTGCCGCTGGTCGGTGATCGAACCATGCTTCAGGAAACCCTCTGCCGCCTCGAGGGGACTGTCGGTATGGGGGCCCCGCTGGTGGTCTGTAACGAAAGCCACCGCTTTATGGTGGCCGAGCAACTGCGCTGCGTCGGTCAGGCGGCCTCGGCCATTATGCTTGAGCCCGTTGGGCGTAATACGGCCCCCGCAGTGGCTGTGGCGGCTATGCAGGCGATGGCGGACGGCAATGATCCTCTTCTGCTGGTGTTGCCGGCGGATCATGTCATCCGCGACGCGGCGGCCCTGTGTGATGCGATTGCGGTTGCCGCAGCCGAGGCCGAAAGCGGCCGGCTGATCACCTTTGGTATCGTTCCGACCGCTCCGGAAACCGGTTACGGCTATATCCGTTCCGGTGCCCCCCTGGCCACCAACCCCGGTGGGGTCTTTGCCGTCGATGCTTTTGTCGAAAAGCCTGATCTTGAAACTGCCCGAGGGTACCTCGATTCGGGCGATTATTACTGGAATAGTGGCATGTTCCTGTTTCGTGCCTCCGTTTATCTGCAGCAGCTGGAGCAGTTCGTCCCCGAGATGGTGGCCCGTTGTCGTGAAGCACTCAATGCGGCGGTCGCCGACCTCGATTTCGTCCGCCTGGGGGCCGAGGCCTTTGCTGCCTGTCCTGGTAATTCCATCGACTACGCGGTGATGGAAAAAACCTCGGCGGCGGCAGTCATTCCCCTTGATGCCGGCTGGAGCGACGTCGGCTCCTGGTTGGCGCTCTGGGATGTCGGCGAAAAGGACGAGCAGGGCAATGTCGCCCGCGGAGACGTGCTGACCCAGGATGTTCGCAATTGTTACCTGCATGCCGGCAGCCGTATGGTCGCAGCGGTCGGCCTCGAAAATCACGTGGTGGTGGAAACCGCCGATGCGGTGTTGGTGGCCACCATGGACCGGGTGCAGGATGTCAAGGAGATCGTCTCCCAGTTGAAAAAAAAGGGCAGGGAAGAGGCCCTTCTGCACCGCCGGGTCAACCGCCCCTGGGGAACCTACGAGTGCATCGGCAATGCTCCCCGTTACCAGGTCAAGAAGATCGTCGTATCCCCCGGCGCAACCCTGTCGCTGCAGCGCCATCACCATCGAGCCGAGCACTGGGTCGTGGTCAGAGGGACGGCCCGGGTCACCCGCGGTGAAGAAACCTTTGTTATCAGCGAGAACCAGTCGACCTACATTCCGCTCGGTGTCGTTCATCGGTTGGAAAACCCGGGCAAGATTCCCCTGGAACTGATTGAAGTCCAGTCCGGCAGCTATCTGGGCGAAGACGACATTGAGCGATACGACGATACCTATGGAAGGGCTTGAGGAAGAAGATGTCTGAATTGAATTGTTTCATGGCTTACGATATTCGCGGCCGCCTGCCTGATGAACTGAACGAGGAAATCGCCTATCGCATCGGCCGGGCCTACGCCGAGTTTCTCTCGCCTGACCGGGTTGTGGTCGGCCGGGATGTCCGCCTCTCCAGCGAAGCGCTCAGTATTGCCCTATCCCGCGGCCTGACCGAAGGCGGGGCCGACGTGCTCGATATCGGCTTGTGCGGTACCGAAGAAGTCTATTTCGCGACCTTTCACAGTGGTGCCGACGGCGGCATCATGGTTACAGCCAGTCACAACCCGATGGATTACAACGGCATGAAGCTGGTGCGCAAGGGGAGCCAGCCGATCAGCGGCGACACGGGCCTGCTCGATATCCGGCGCCTGGCCGAGACGGGTGTGTTCAAGCCTGCGGCCAGGGTCGGTACGGTGCAGCCGCTGGAGTCAAAAGTCCCCTACCTGCGGCACCTGCTTGGCTACATCGATTCCTCGGTACTGCGCCCCCTCAAGATCGTGGTCAACGCCGGCAACGGCTGCGCCGGGCCGGTCATTGATCTGCTGGAAAGCCAGCTCCCCTTCGAGGTCTTCAAGGTCTGCCACGAGCCGGACGGCACCTTTCCCAACGGCATCCCCAACCCGCTGCTGCCGGAGAACCGCGACATCACCCGCAAGGCTGTGCTTGCGCACGGCGCCGCCCTCGGTATCGCCTGGGACGGTGACTTCGACCGCTGTTTTCTGTTCGACGAACAGGGACAGTTCATCGAGGGGTACTACATCGTCGGTCTGCTGGCCGAAGCCTTTCTGGTTCGGGAGCCGGGCGCGAAAATCATTCACGACCCGCGTCTGACCTGGAACACCATCGACATGGTGGAGCAGGCCGGCGGCGTGCCGGTACTGAGCAAGACCGGCCATGCCTTTATCAAGGAGCGGATGCGCCTTGAGGACGCCGTTTATGGCGGTGAAATGAGCGCTCACCACTATTTTCGTGATTTCGCCTACTGCGACAGCGGCATGATCCCCTGGCTGCTGGTGATCGAGCTGATGTGCCGCCAGCGCAAGCTACTGTCCGAGCTGGTCGGAGAGCGGATGAAGACTTTCCCCGCCAGTGGCGAGATCAACCGCACCCTGGCCGACCCGCAGGGCGCGATAGTCCGGGTTGAGTCGGCATTTGAGAACCAGGCCCTGACGCTCGACCGCACCGACGGGCTGAGCATGGAATTCACCGACTGGCGCTTTAACCTGCGTTGCTCCAACACCGAGCCGGTGATACGGCTCAACGTCGAGTCCCGTGGCGACGAGGTGCTGATGCAAGCAAAAACCACGGAGCTGCTGGCACTTCTTGACCGATAAAACTCACGGGGGAGGGATCATGTTTCAGAACGTTCTAAAAGAGCACCGCTGGCAGCTGGTTTTGTTGTTGCCGCTTCTGGCCGCAGTTTACTGGGGGATTGTCCCCGGTATGGTCAGCGACTGGAATGACGATCCCAACTATTCCCACGGTTTTCTGGTGCCGTTGATTTCGGGGTATTTTGTCTGGCAGAAATGGCCTGAGCTCAAACACCTCCCGGTGCGGCCGAGTCACACCGGCCTGCTGGTTATCGTCGGAAGCCTGCTCCTTCTGGTCTTCGGGTATGCCGGCACCGAATACTTTACTATGCGTTCATCGCTGATTTTTTTGTTGGCGGGGATCGTCCTTTACTGGTACGGCTGGACGATTTTCGGGCACCTGGCGTTGCCGATCGGATTTCTGCTTTTCATGGTGCCGCTTCCCTATATTGTCTATGATGCCATGGCTTTCCCCCTCAAATTGATGGTGGCTAAATATTCGGTCGTGGCGCTCAAGGTAATGGGCATTGCTGTCATGCGTGAGGGGAACATCATCATGTTCCCGCAAACCGTCCTCGAGGTGGCCGATGCCTGCAGCGGCCTGCGTTCACTTGTGTCGTTGCTGGCGTTGGCGGTGGCCTTCGCTTTCCTTACCCAGAAATCCAACCTCAAGCGGGTGATCATGGTTCTTTCGGCGGTGCCGATTGCCATTGCCACCAATATGTTCAGGGTGATAGCCACCGGTTTTCTGGCCCACTATTACGGCGCTGCTGCAGCCGAGGGGTTTTTTCATGAATTCGCCGGGATGGCGGTTTTCGCCCTGGCGATGGTGCTGCTCTTTTTTCTGGGGGCTGTGCTCCGAAAGGTGGATCGCTCATGAAAAACTATCGTTTTTTTGTCGTCTGCGGATTGCTGGTTCTGGCGGCGCTGTTTGTTCACTTTCACCAGGATGTCCAGGTGCCGGTTGCCAGACCGTTGACCGATATCCCTGAACGGCTTTCAGGTTGGGAAAAGGTGGCCGAAACCCGTTTCAGTGAGGCGGTACTGAAGCAACTCAAGCCAACCGACTATCTCTATCGCGTCTATGCGGACGAGCGTCATCACCCGGTGTCACTCTATCTTGGCTTCCACGGTGGAGGCCCGGACAGCGGGCCGATCCATTCACCCAAACATTGCCTTCCCGGCAGCGGCTGGTTCAATCTTTCGGAAGAGAGCAAAACCTTCGTCATCGGGAATGAACGAGTCCACCTGGTGGAGGCGGTGTACCAAAATGGCGATGCGCGTGAGTTGTTTCTCTATTGGTTCCAGGTCAAGGGGGAATCCATGACCAACGAATACGCGTTGAAGTTCGCCGAGATCAAGAATTCGATTCTGTTCAATCGCCGGGATTCGGCGTTTATCCGGATCTCGGTGCCGTACCAGCAGGAGGATGCTCAAGCCCGTACGCTGGGAGAGCAGTTTGTCAGGCATTTTTATCCGCAGATCAAGGCGGTGTTGCCGCGGTGAAAAAGGCGGAAGCCTATTAGGCCGTAACCTTAAACGAGTACAGTCTCTTCTGCTCCTGTTTTGCCTTACCCCGATTTTCAGGTTTTTTATGCTTCAACTTGTTCTATCCATCCTTGCGATATCTCTTGCCGTCGGTTATGGCATTTTTCTGCTGGTTCGCCTGCCCCGGCGGTTCTCTGCCTTTGCTCTGCTGGGGGGGCTGCTGGCCTGTGTTGTTCTTGAAGGATGTGACCTGCAGGGACTGCGGCACCCGGAATCCCTGGCCGCTTGGAAGCGGGCCGCCTTGGTGGCCGAATCCTGCCTCCCCTTTTTCTGGCTGCTTTTTTCCCTGACCTTTTCCCGTGAGGGCGACTGGCGTGAGCTGTCCCCTCTTTCAGCATTGTTGCTGCTTGCCGCTCTGGGGTTTCCCGTGGCCGCGTTTGGCCTGTCAATGCCCGCTGTCTTTTATTCTCCCGATTTCGCCGATGAAAAAATGCTTTTTCTCGGGTCGGGAGGTTATTTTTTCTATGTCGCGCTGATGGCGTTTCTGGTGATGGCCATATTCCATCTGGAGCAAACCCTGATGGCGTTGCCACGACCCGACCGCTGGCGGGTCAAGTTCGAGTTGATTGGCACCGGGGTTCTGCTGGCGGTGCTGGTGATTTATTACAGCCAGGCATTGCTGTATCGCTCCCTTGACATGAACCTGATGCCGGTGCGGTCCCTCTGCCTGATCCTTGGTGTCGGCATGATGGCTTACAGCCGGATACGTCGTGGCGAAGCCGACAGGATCAGGGTGTCCCGCGAAATGGCCTATCGTTCGATGGTCGTGCTGGCCGTGGGATGCTACCTTATCGGGCTGGGGCTTTTCGGCGCCGGCATGCGTTATTTCGATTTTGTTGGCAATCGAGCGTTTTATATTACCCTCTGCGTGCTACTTGGTCTGGCGATTGTTGCTGCTCTTCTTTCGGAAAAAATCCGTCGGCGGTTCCGGGTTGCTCTGCACAAGCATTTTTATCAGCGTAAATATGATTACCGCCAGGAATGGCAACAGTTTACGACCAAACTTTCGGCGGCGAAAACCCGGGACGAGCTTGAACGGGGGATTCTCGCTTTTTTCACCGAAACCTTTTCTCTTCGGGGGGCGGCCCTCTACCTGCGTGACCAGGATTCGGATCTTTATCGCAGTTCGACCTGCCTCGTAATGGATGTGGCCTCGCAGACGCTGTCCGGCAGTCACCCTGTCGTCGAAACCATGTGCCAGCGAGATTGGGTGATTAGCCTCGATGAGGAGATCGGGGACGACCCAGAGGGGGAGTTGGCCCATTTGAAAAGGCGTGGCTATTCGTTTCTGGTGCCGATGCGGTTTGAGCGGGGACTCGAAGGCTTCGTTGTGTTGGGGCGGCGCATCTATGAAGAGGAACGGCTGACCTACGAAGATTTCGACCTGATGAAAATTCTTGCCCACCAGGCGATCGGTGTTTTGTTGAGTCGGAAACTCTACTCTCAGCTTGTTGCTGCCAACGAAATGGCTGCCATCGGACGGGTTTCGACCTTTGTGATTCATGACCTGAAAAACCTGGTGTCTGGTCTGGGTATGGTGGTGGACAATGCCCGTGATTATATTGAAGAGCCTGAGTTTAGAGCAGACATGTTCGAAACCCTTGAGAATACCGTCGATAACATGAAGGGCTTGATTGCCAGGCTGCAAAATGTTAAGCAAAAACCTCTGCTTGAGCTTGTCGAATGTGATCTGCTCGAAGTGGCGAGGGCGGGTGTAGCTCTCTCAGGCGGAAATGGTATAATAATCAGCGGTTCCTCGGTTCCTGTCAGTGCGGACCCTGTCGAATTGCAGAAGGTGTTCCTGAACCTGGTCCACAACGCCCGTGAAGCCTCAGGGGGAAACGCGTCGGTCCTGATCGACGTTGGTCGCTCTGATCTGGCTTACGTCCGGGTGTCGGATCAGGGATGTGGTATGACCGACGACTTCATTCGGACGCGTTTGTTCAAGCCGTTTGAAACCACCAAGAAAAAGGGGATGGGGATCGGTCTGTACCAGTGTCGCCAGGTGGTCGAGGCGCTTGGGGGACGCATTGAGGTGAAAAGTGTGGTGGGTGAAGGATCTTTGTTTACCGTTTGGTTGCCGTTGCCGGATGAAATGACAGGTGTCTGTGAATAGACAATGGGGGTCGCTTGGAAAAACTTCTGATCGTTGATGATAGCCCGGAAATTCTTAAGCAGCTGAAATGGGGGCTGGGAAAAAGTTATGAGATCCTTCTGGCTGAAAATGTCGAAGAGGCGATCCAGATATTTACTGCCCATGCTCCACGGGTCATAACCCTTGATCTTGGTCTGCCTCCGGATGCGGACGGGGCTTCCGAGGGTTTGCGGTGCCTGGAGATCATATTAAGCTTACGCCCTTCCACCAAGGTGATCGTTCTGTCGGGGAACGAAGATCGCGGCAATGCCCTCAAGGCGGTACAATTGGGGGCTTATGACTTTTACCAGAAGCCGATCGAACTCACCGAACTCAAGATCATCCTGGGCCGCGCTTTTCACCTGACCGCCCTCGAAGAGGAGAATCGCCGCCTGCAGTCTGCGTCTGGGCAGCGGCAGGGGGGGATGCACGGGATTTTCGGTCAGTGCCAGGCGATGGAAGCCACTTTTTCCACCATCCGCAAAGTGGCTTCGGCGGACATTCCGGTGATGGTGCTTGGTGAAAACGGCACCGGCAAAGAGATGGTGGCGCGGGCCATTCACAACCAGAGTTTGCGAAAAGATGGCCCTTTTATTCCAATAAACTGTGGAGCCATTCCGGAAAATCTGCTGGAGTCCGAACTGTTCGGCCACGAAAAGGGGGCTTTTACCGGTGCGGCGGGCAGAGTGCAGGGTAAGGTCGAATTCGCCCATGGAGGCACCCTGTTTCTCGATGAAATTGGTGAACTCCCGCTTCCTCTTCAGGTGAAGCTGTTGCGCTTTCTGCAAGAAAAGGTGATTCAACGGGTCGGGGGGCGTGAGGATATCACGATCGATGCCAGGATTCTGGCGGCGACCAATGTCGATATCGACACGGCCATCAAAGACGGGCGTTTTCGGGAGGATCTGTATTACCGCATCGGGGTCATCAACCTGAGGTTGCCGCCGTTGCGCGACCGCGGCGACGATATCCGGCTGTTGGCCGGTCTCTTCCTGAGCCGTTATTCCAATGAGTTCCAAAAGAAAATCAAGGGATTCAGTGCGGCCGCAGAATCGGCAATGAAACGCTATGCGTGGCCAGGAAACGTTCGTGAACTTGAAAACAAGATCAAGCGGGCGATAATCATGTCTGACTCCCCTGTGCTCGACCCGGTGGATCTCGGTTTCTCGGCCTCACTGGAAAAGTCCGTCGACCTTTCTGTCGCCGGGATGACCCTTAAGGAAGGGCGCGACAAGGTCGAGCGAGAACTCCTTGAGTCTTCATTGAAGACCCATGTCGGCAACGTGGCCAAGGCCGCCGAGTCGCTTGGGGTGAGTCGACCAACCTTCTATGACCTCATGAAAAAACACGGTCTGCAAAACAGCTGAAGAGCCTGCGGACGGTTTCGGTTCCGTGGTGAAATGTCTGGGGCTGTCTTGGAAGTCGGCCATTTTTTGTCACTGCTTGCCCGTTGTTTCTCTGCTGTTTTGCCTGCAGCCCATCCCAGCGTCCTGCCAAGCGATTTTGCATAAATCATTTTTTTCTAGCAGTTGCCCACACTTGTAGGCCTGTATCGCTTTTTTAGTCGGGCGATGTGAGCGATCCTTGCGTTCGGTACAGGATTTGCGAATCAAATCCTGTAGTTTGCGGCAAGTACAGCAATCCCCCGATTTTCGAAAGCTACTTTTCCATGGAGGTGCAATCGGTTATGAGTAGATTTTCCAAGGTGTTTTTTTGGGCTTTGTCGGCAGCAACAGCTTTTTGCCTGGTTGTTTGTGGGGGGGATGTATGGGCCAAGGACAAGCCTGTTGAGGTTGCTGGTGAACTCTTGATCCAGTACAAGACCGGAGTCTCCAGCGGGGCGCTTGCCGGGGAGTTAAAGCAGTTGGGGGTGACGATGGCTGAAGAACTCTCGCGGATCAAGGTCCATCGGATCAAGGTCAAGGAGGCCAATCGGGAAAAAATCAAGGCCGTACTGGCCAAAAATCCGCGTGTGGCATTTGTTGAGGATAACTTCTATGCTTCGGCAGTAGCGGTTCCCGATGACGACATGTATCCGTCCCAATGGCATCTTCCCAGGATTGCCGCGCCGGCAGGGTGGGATATTTCGACGGGGACGACCATGGTTCCTATCGCAGTGATCGATTCAGGGGTCGATCCCAGCCATCCCGATCTTGCCACCAAGCTTCTGCCCGGCTACAATTTTATCGCCTACAACACCGACACCCACGATGTAAAGGGGCACGGTACGGCCGTGGCCGGGGCGGCAGGCGCACTTAGCGACAATGGCCTGGGGGTGTCCGGGGTGGCCTGGCACAACCCGATCATGCCGTTGGTCGTGCTGGATGCAAACGGATCAGGTCCCTATTCGGCGATTGCATCGGCAATCACCTGGGCTGCTGACCGGGGCGCCAAGGTGATCAACCTCAGTCTCGCCGGCCCTTATGCTTCATCCACGCTGCAAAATGCGATCGATTACGCTTGGGCCAAGGGGGCGGTGATCGTCGCCGCTGCCGCTAACGAGGCGACCAGCACCCCTTATTATCCGGCCGCCTGCAATAATGTGGTAGCCGTGTCGGCATCGGACAAAAACGATAACCTGGCCAGTTTTTCCAATTATGGCCCCTGGATCGATGTGGCGGCGCCCGGCACCACTATTTATACCACCAGTAACGGCGGCAGCTATGGTGGCTGGAACGGTACCTCTTTCTCTTCGCCGATCACTGCCGGGTTGGTGGCTCTTATCTGGTCAGCCAATCCTCTGCTGACTAATGCTGAGGTCGTCGATATCCTGAAGCAGGGGGCTGACGATCTGGGCGCGCCGGGGTTTGATTCATCCTTCGGACATGGACGAATCAACGTCTTGAACAGCCTGACGCTGGCCCTTGGCTACGCTCCTGTGCCGGATACTCAGCCGCCGAGCGTCACCATCACGGCACCGAGCGTTGCTGGCCCGGTTAACGCTCTGGTGTCGATCCGGGTGGCCGCAGTCGACGATGTCGGCGTTGACCATGTTGATTTTTTTGTTAATGGGATGATTCTTGGCAGTGACCAAACGGCACCGTACAGTCTCGTTTGGGATGCCAAAACGGTTGCCGATGGATGGTACACGATCACAGCCAAAGCCTATGATGTCGCCGGTAATGTGGGCGAGTCC
>NZ_JBFHGD010000022.1:0-25305 GCF_041583255.1 Trichloromonas sp.
GAGCGTGAGGCCTTTTTCATCCTTTGGCAGGATGTGGCAGCCGACGCAGGCGGTATCATGTGCAGCGTTGTGGATTCCATAAGACAGTTGAACCTGGTAGTGGCAGTCGAGGCAATAAACAGCCTCCCCGTTCTGGCCCCGATAAATGGTATCCATGATTTTGGGATCGGTATTGTTATGACAGGTGGTGCAGGAGAGTTCCCGGCTGAGATGCTCGGCGACCATCTGCTGGTGACAACTCATGCAGAGCTGGCTGGCCGCCGGTTCGGGACTGAAAAAAGCCATGTCATGGGACGATTCGTGGTTGGCCCCGTCGTGACAGTTGGTGCAGTTCAGGTCGGTCAGAACAACATAGACCTTCAATTTCGGATCCCATTGCATGAGGTGGCAAGTCGTGCATATGAGCCCCTGGCTGTTGGCGACCGCATGGTGGATATCTTTGAGGCCGGATCCGTGGCAGGGGGTGCAGTCTACATCCTGAAAGGTGCTGGCGTCAGCGTTTGTGGGGATAAGGGCAAACGATGCGACCAGGAGCAGGGCGACCAGGGTGTTCCCTGTCCATAGACGATTTTCCCTTGTTGCTCTCTTTTCCATTTTTAGCGGCCTCCCAACGAAATGGTGGTTAATGGGCTCAGCGGCTGCCCGGGGTACGTGTATTGATGCATTCAAGGATCAAGGCGGTTCGCGATTTTACGTTTGTTATCTCTTGCGCTGTGAACAGAACCTGGCCCGCAAACAAGCACGATCATCGCCATGGATCTTCTCATTGAGCGTATTGTTGCGGCCGCCTTCTTCATTTAATCCCTCTGTGCTTCGGTGTTCTGGGATCCATCCCACCCGACCGCCGAACCATTTTATTCGATCAGATTTTCGATGCTGGCCCGCGTCCCCAGGCTTTTTACATGCGCCGCCAGAGTTCTGTTGGCATAGTCGCTCTGCAGGAATTGGGCGATAAAGTCACGAATCTGGTCATAGGGGGGGATTGTCCCCTTCGGTTTTTTTGCGATGACTTCCAGAATATGAAAGCCGTACTTGGTTAACACAATTTCGCTGAGCGTGTTCGGCTCGATGGAAAAGGCGGTCTCATCGAACTCCGGCGGCATGAAGCCGCGCTGAATTTTGCCCAGGTAGCCCCCGTTTTCGGCGACGAAGTCTTCCGAATACTCTTCTGCAACCTCTTCGAAGGGGGAGCCGCCGAGGATCAGCCGGCGAACCTCTTCGATCGATGCGCGGGCCTTCTCCCTGGCTTCCGGACTGGCGTCTTCGGGGATCGCAATGAGAATGTGGCGCACCAGGACTTCATCGGCAATGGATGCGAGTTTTTGCTTGTGGTTATCGTAGTAGTCCTTGACTTCAGCCTCAGGCACCTTCGGGTTGGCCAGGCCGTTTTGCGCCAGGTACTCTTTGATGAGGACTTGACGCCTGGCTGAATCGGTGAGTTCCTGCTCATTTTGGCTGGCGTCCGAGGAGGCCTGGCCGGCTTGCCGATGGGCAATCTCCCTGGCGACCTTCTCCTCGAGATCAGCAATGTTCAGCTTCAGGGCTTCCTGGTAGACCAGCTCGGTGGCAATCATCTGCTGCAGGGCTTTTTTCTGGAACCCCTTGCGGCCGGCATCGGTGATGCTTTCGGATACGCCATACTTGCGGTAGGAGCGAAGGCTGGCATCAACCAGAGGGTCAAGCTGGTCTTCGTAGATCGGCTGGCCATTGACCAGGGCGGCTACGACCCTGGGTTTGTTTTCTGCCCCCTGGGTATGATCGTCGGGGGCTGCCGGAGAGGGGACCGCCAGGGCCGTGGTGGCGCAAAGACAGCCGAATGCCGTTATCCAGGTTTTCAACGTTTTCATTTGCATGGTTCTTCACTCCTGTTGCACTGACTATTGGACGATAACCTTCTGAATCAGGATGTTGGCAAAAGCTCCCCTTGTCCCTTTAGGCAGCAGGGCAACCTCCAGTGGCGAGGTGCTGGCATCGATCATCAGCGTCACCTCGGAGGGATTTTTGTAATTGAAGCGGATGGAGGTTGAAAGCTCAGGGACCAAAACGCCGTCGCGGTAGGATTTGACATCCAGGTTCCGCAGGCTGTCGTTGGAAATCATGATCTCGAAAAGACCGTTGGCCAAGGGGATAGTCGTGGTGCTGTCAGATGGTGGTCCTTTGATCCGTTCTACCCTCAGGAGTCTTTCCGGGGGCGTTGACGATGCCGGAGCCACGCGAACCATCCCGAATCCATACGTCTCGTCCCTTCCGAAAACGCCGAGATCGTTTGCGGTTCTCTGCAGCTGAAGGCGCACATCCCGGGCGTCGGTGATGCCGTCGCCGTTGAGGTCGCTTGCTCCGGCAGAAAAGATCAGCGCGGCAGCCCCGGCGACATGGGGGGCAGCCTGGGAGGTGCCGGTCATGATGTTGTAGGTATCGCCGCCGATGGTCGAATTGATGCCGACACCGGGGGCGGCCAGTTCCACCTCGGGGCCGAGCGCGCTGTTGAAATAATTTTCGTCGGTCGCCCCGATCGCGGTCACCGCGATCACTGTATCAAGGCGGGCCGGGTACATGACCGGATTGCCGTAGTTGTTGCCGGCGGCGGCCACCAGCAGCACACCGGCATCGGCAGCGGCCTGGCAGGCGTCAGCGACGGCCTGGGAGTAGACCGACGAGCCGATGCTGATATTGGCGATGTCCATGCCGTTGGTTGCGGCCCACTCGATACCGGCGATCAGCGCACTGGTACTACCGAAGCCGTCTCCCCCCAGAACCTTGACCGCATAGAGCTCGGCTTCCGGGGCGACACCGACGACGCCGGTGTCGTTGAGGACGGCGGCGATGATGCCTGCCACATGCGTGCCGTGGCTGTTCCAGCTGTCATCGAAGGAGTCGGACTCGGTGATGAAATTGACCCCGCCTTTGAAATTGGCGGCCAGTTCGGGGTGGTTGTAGTCGATGCCGGAGTCGATCACGGCAACCTTCACCCCGGCGCCGGTGATCCCCTGGGCGTGGGCCTGGGCGGCGCCGATATGGGCTACGCCCCAGGCATTGTCGTACTCGATTCCGCCGAGTTCCGGGTCGACTGCCATCACCGGGAGATCTTCTTCCATGTAGGCGACCTTGGGGTTCTTTTTGAGTTTTTCGCGGCTTTGCTCCGAAAGGATCGCGGCCATGGCTCGAACATGTTTGAACTGTCGCTTGATTTTTCCGCCGTGTTCGCGGATCAGGGCGTCTTCGCTAACCCCCGGTTTCTGATGGAAGCCGATGATCATTGCCTTATCCGCCGCCGCGCTGACAGGCGGACTTAGCAGCAGGGTCGCAATAAACAGGCTCATTGTTGCAAAGTGCGCGTTTTTCATTTGGATTGTCCCCCTCTTTTTAGCGAATTCTGGCTGAATTCATATCGAAAAGGCTGGTTGCGGATATATTTATCTGACCTGCCGGATGGTCTGGGTTGGGGCAAGAGTTCCTTAGGATTGCTGCCGGTTGGGTCCTGGGGTGTTGTGTTAAAACGGTGCATGCTTGACCTGTCTGGCTGTTGTGGGTTTTGACATATGGGTGGGGGCTTCCAAGGAAGCTCCCACCCCGGTTATGCCGCGTCTACCACCGTGCCGGGGCACGGTGGTAGACGGCTAGGAGTTAATGGGGCCTGCTGCTAGCGGCAGTAGCGGCTCTTGCGGCAGTCACGGTCGTCACAGTCGGTGCGGCCGTCGAGGTCGTTGTCGATGCGATCGTTGCAGATCTCGTCCGTGGGGACGGGGGCCGGCGGATCGACAGGAGGCACGGTGGTGCCGCCGGAGACGTTGGCGGAAGCGCTGCCGAAGACAGCCGCTACCTCAACCTTGGTGCCGCAGGCAGGGAACTCGGCTACGATCTCGCTGTCGGTCCAGGAAGAAACATCGCCAGCCACGGTGTCGGTCACGGTTTTAGTGACGTCCTCGTAGATCGGACGACCCTTCTTGTTGTAGCCGACAATTTCACGGGTGGTGGTCGTGGTCGTCACGAGGGAGCTTACCTTGGTCACCGCGCCGAAGCCGTCGTAAGCGGTGAACCCGCCACCGGTGATGGTGGTGGTGCCGCCGACGCAGGCCGCATCGCTGATGCTCACCACCGGGGTGATCGCCAGGTTGATCGGGTTGCTCAGCATGAGGAACTTCTTGGCCACCAGGGTGTAGTTGCCGGCCGCCTTGGCGGGGATGGTTACGGTCAGGCTGTCGTTGGCGATGCTGTCGGGGGTCAGGAGAGTCTCGGCCCCGGCTGCGTCGGTCAGCAGCACCTGACACTCGTAGCCCCTGAAGCCGCCGAACATCGGGTCTTCAACCAGGTTGGTGAAGGCCGAGCCGCGCAAGGTGATCTGGGTGGCGGTGCCCGCCGGCAGCCGCGATTTGTCTACGCCGCTGATGAAGGGGATCGCCGGGCCGCCGGCAGGAGCAGCCTGCTCGACACCGTCACTGCCATGGCAGCCCCAGCAGTCCCACTGGGCGCCGATGTGGCCGTAGCCGGCGTCTTCGAGGCCGGGGACGATGACGGTTGCGTTATCGACCATCTCGGTTCCAATGACGCCGGGGCCGCTGTAGATGTTGCGCGGTACCATGCCGGTGGCCATCGAGTTAACCTGGATGTTGTGCAGGGTGGCGACGCTGTGGCAGCGCTCACAGGCGCGGATCCTGTACATGGGGGTGTTGGCGAACTGCGTTCCGCCCATCGCCGGGGGAGCGGGATCCTGGGTGTTGTGGCACCAGGTGCACTTGCCATTCGGGTCGCCGATGTCGGTGGGAACGAAGAGGCCGGTGCTGTGGTGGGTCTGGGCGTTGGTGAAGACCAGTACGCCGTTTTCGAGGGTGCCGGTTTCCAGGTTGGCGTCGTGGCAGAAGTTGCAGTTTCCTGCTTCCTTGCCACCGTAGATGAGCGTGGCGCCGTTGTAGACGGCGGGGGCGTTGATGTTGGTGGTGTCGCCGTTAGGCTTGGCGCTCGGCCAGGGGGTGACCATGCTCGGCCGGTAGTTTGGCACGTAGTGGGCGTCGCCCGCATTGGCCGGATCGGCTGCCATGGTGGTGAAGGTGTCGGTGGGGTTTTCCACCAGGTTGTGGCAGGCTTCGCAGTCGCCGGTCTGGGCCAGGGTGGTGGCGTGGTGGACGGTCACACCGCCGACCTGCATGTGGCAGAGGGTGCAATCGCGGAAATTCGGATCGAGATCGTAGACCCCGGTCATCGGGTTCCAGATAAAGGTGTGGCAGCTGGTACAGGCATAGGCCTGGCCGATAATGCCGTTCGGTGCTGCCGTCGGATCGGTGATGATCTGATCGGCCGTGGGGGTTGCGCCCACGGCGGGAACCAGGCCATGGTGGCGGCTCGGCAGGTAGGTCGGCTCGACCGGAATCCCGGCGGGCGGATTCTGGTTATGGCAGAGGCGGCAGTCGGCTTCGGCCAGGTTGTTGAAGGTGCTGTCGGGGATGCCGATGAGCTGGTTGACCGGTGGCGGCAGAACTTTGGCCCAGGCGGTTGCCGAGACGAGCAGGGTGGCCAGCATGGCCAGGATCAGCCTTACGGAGTTTCTTTTGTTCATTTCGTTTTCTCCCATGGTGGTTGTCAGGTTCTGACAGGTGAAACATCATTTAAGTTCGGCTACTGAGAATCTGGGCTTTAAAACACCTCCTTTCGCAAGGTCATGCCGAAGTGACCGATATGCGAGGGTCTCCCCGTCCACCCGGAACAGCGGTCGGCGTTTGTCGGGCCGCACTGGCCTTAACGGGGCCGCAGAAAGCCCCCGGATGTTCCGAAGGCGTCGGGCGACCGCTAGAGGAGCCTGGTTGTATGAAATGGCGGGTCGAGCCGTTTGCAGGAGTATTGAAGTATGGAAGATGAAGACGACGCCATTGTCAAACTCCCCCCTCTTTGACGTTGCTAGCACACGCAAACATGAAACTGTGGCAGGTCATGATACCGGATCAGGTATCATTATTAATTAAAATTAGTTTGCGCAAGCTAACGTTGTAACCATAGAGCAAGGAGTGGTGTTGTCAAGAGGGAAAATTATTAGCAATTAACTATTGGCGCTCCATGGAGTTGATTAAGAGCCCCGAGAGGTTTTGTTTGCGCAACTAATAGTCTAATCGGTTTGGTGGGTTGCATAGCGAACGGTCTGCTGATGGGGTGATAGTGGAACCAGGTTTTTTTGGGAGAGGGATTACGCGGCGGCTGGCATAACCTGTCGGCCGGAGTGTGTACTGCGCTGTGGCGCTGACAGTCGTTTGTTGATGCGGCTAAGGGGATACCGGCAGGCTGACGATGAAGGTGCTCCCCCGGCCGACCGCACTTTCTACCGCGATGCTGCCGCCTAAAGCCTTGATGATGCCGTAGGAGACCGAGAGGCCGAGGCCGGTGCCTTGCTTCTTGGTGGTGAAGAAGGGGTTGAAGATCTTTTCGCGGATTTCCGATGAGATGCCGGGGCCGGTGTCGGTGATGCGGATTTCGACAGTGCCATTGTCAGTGTGGCTGCTGATACTGAGGGCGCCTTTGCCGTCCATGGCCTGCAGGGCGTTGATCAGGATGTTGGTAAAGACCTGCCGCAGTCGTTCGCCGTCGGCGACGACCGGCGGCAGGCTGGCAGCGAGTTCCCGGCGGATCGATACCTGCCGCAGCGGCACCTGGTGGCTGATCTGGGCCAGGATTTCCTCGATGAGGGTGTTGACTCGCACCTGCTCCGGGTGAATGGTCTGTTCGCGGGCGAAGGCCAGCATGCTTTCAGTGATCAGCGACACCCGCTCGGTCTGTTTGAGGATCTCTTCCGCTTCTTCCCGGCCGGATTCCCCCGCCGGGATCTCCATCAGCAAAATTTCCACGTTGCCGCGGATGATGGCGGCCGGGTTGTTGATCTCGTGGGCGACCCCGGCGGCCAGCGAGCCGATGGCCGCGAGCTTTTCGCTGCGCAGCAGTTCCTCCTGGGCGCGCATCAGTTGGAGGCCCTTCTCCTCCAGTTGGGCAGTGCGCCGGGCGACCTGTTTTTCGAGGTCGCGGGTGAGGCTGCCCAGTTCCTCGTCGCGCTGCTTGAGGGCGGCTGTCATCCGGTTGAAGGCGGCGGTCAGCTGGCCGATTTCATCTTCGCCGGGCAGTGGCAGCAGGATGTCCCGTTCGCCGGCGGCGACCCGCTCAGCGCCGGAAGCCAGCTGCAGGATCGGCTTGGTAAGGTGGCGTGAAATTTCCCGCGACAGCAGGTAGCCGACTCCGCCGCCGATCAGCAGCAGGGCGAAGAGGCCGAACCAGGCCTGTTTCTTCAGGTTGTTGAAGGGGGCCTCGAGCAGGCCGACGTAGAGGGCGCCGACCGGTTGGCCGGCGTGGTCGAGGATCGGTTCGTAGGCGGTCAGGTACCAGCGGTCGACCACCTTCGCCCGGGCCAGCCAGGTTTTCGAGCGGTGGAGTACTGCCTCGGCTACTTCTTTGGATACCCGGGTGCCGATGGCCCGCTGTCCGTTGTTGAGGCGGATGGTGGTGGCGACCCGGATGTCGCCGAGAAAGATAGTCGCACCGCCGATCTCGGTCCCCTCGAAGGTTTCGCTGCCGTAGACGATTTCGCGGATACGGTCGACCAGGGGGAGGTTGCCGCTGAGCAGGACGCCGCCGTACAGGCAGCCGAGAACTTCGCCGTTGTTATCGTGGGCGGCGGCCGCGCCGATCAAAAACAGGCCGCGATTTTCGATGGCGGAAGGCCCCTGGCCGGGGGGGGCGATGCGGGCGCGGGCGGCCAGCTCGCTGCCCTCCATGAGCAGGGCATCTACTTCGATCAGCAGGGCGCCGGAGTAGTCCCGCCCGTTAAGAACGTCGGGCAGAAAGGGGAGCTCCGCTAAGGGGGGAGCCTGCTCGTCGGCGTCAGGATTGGCACTGCGCACCAGGATGCGCCCTTGCCGGTCGGTGAAGTTGAGGATGTCGAGCCCTTCGCGACGGCGGATCACATCGAGTTCAGCCAGGATGCGCGGGCGGTCATCTTTCACCAGGGCGTCCTGCAGGCCGGTGGAGTGGGCGGTAAAGCGGATCACGTCCTGTACCCGCTGCTCCTGGTTGCGCAGAATCTCTCGCGCCGAGTTGAGGTCGTTGCTCACTTTTTTCTGGGCTTCGCCGACCACCCAGGCGTTGATCAGGTAGGAGGCCGCCAGCGAGACCAGCAGCAGCACCACCACCAGCGGGGTGAGAGCGGCCAGGGTCAGCTTGCCGCGGATGGCGAGGGAGCCGAAGGGGGGCTTGCTCATGATTCGTCATCCAGGTCGGCGGGGGTCAGATCGTATTCCTTGATCTTGCGGTCGATGGTCTTGCGGGTGACGCCGAGCAGTTGGGCCGCCTGGCTCTTGTTCCACTCGGTTTGACGCAACGCGCGGATCACCTGCAGCCGCTCGGCGTCACGCAGGTTGAGGGGCGGGTTTTCCCCGGCATCGACAGTGTGACGCGGTGCTTCGGGGCGGGTCTTGAACGGCAGCATCGTGACGGTGATGAATTCGCCCCGGGCGAGGATGGCGCCGCGCTCGATGACATTTTCCAGCTCGCGGACGTTGCCAGGCCAGTGGTAGCCCTGCATCGCCTGCAGCGCCTCGGGGGTGATCCCCTTGGGGGGGCGCCGGGCCTTGCGGATCATCGCCTGGAGAAAGTGCGCGGCCAGCGGTTCGATGTCCTCCGGGCGCTCGCGCAGGGGGGGGAGCTCGAGGGCAATGACATTGAGCCGGTAGTAGAGGTCTTCGCGAAAGTTGCCCCGGGCCACTTCTTGTTCCAGGTTCTTGTTGGTGGCAGCGACGAAGCGCACATCGACCTGTCGGGGGCGGGTGGCGCCGACCGGGATGAACTCTCCGAGCTGCAGCACCCGCAGCAGCTTGGCCTGCAGGGACGGGCTGAGGTCGCCGACCTCGTCGAGAAACAGGGTGCCCTCGTGGGCTTCGTCAAGCAGTCCCTTCTGGGCCTGGGTGGCGCCGGTGAAGGCCCCCTTGACGTGGCCGAAGAGCTGGCTCTCGAGCAGGGTTTCCGAGAGGGCGGCGCAGTTGATGGCGAGAAAACGGCGATGGGCGCGGGGGCTGGCGTAATGGATGGTGCCGGCGATCAGTTCTTTGCCGGTGCCGCTTTCGCCGAGGATCAGGACGCTCGAATCGCTGTCGGCGACCTGCAGGGCCAGCTCGTAGACTTCGCCGAAGCGTTCGCTGCGGAAGATCGGCTCGGTCGGCGCGAGGCGCTCGCGCAGTTCCTTCTTCAGCGAGCTGTTTTCTTCGATCAGGCGCTCCCGCTCCAGGCAGTGCTGAACCAGGGCGAAGAGCTTCTCCTGCGGAAAGGGTTTGGACAGGTAGTCGTAGGCGCCGATTTTCATCGCCTCGACCGCCGACTCGATGGTGCCGTGACCGGTCATCATGACGATGGTCAACTCGGGGCGGGCCTTTCTGACCCGGCGCAGCACCTCGATGCCGTCCATTTCCGGCATCTTCACGTCGAGCAGCAGCAGGTCGCCGCCGGCGTCGGTCTCTTCGAGGCTGCGCACCAGCAGGGTCGGGCTGGCAAAGGTCTCGACCTGGTAGCCCCAGGCCTGCAGCATCTTGCCCAGGTAGCGCCGCATCCCTTCTTCGTCGTCGCAGATCAGAATCCTGTTTTCCATAGCACTCCCCCGCACTCTAGTTTCCGATTGAGACGCCATGATACATGCAATTATCGGCTCCATCCAGAAACTTTCCCTTCATATAGTCAATTCCTCCGCAGTTCCCTGACTTTAGCTGATTTATGCGGATTGTCGCCAAAGGCTGTCGTTCGTGTCGAGGTGGGTCGTCGCGACCCTTCTGGGTCATTTGTATGCGGCCGCATCGGCCCTTTCTGGGGTTTTGCCAGTTTTTGCACAGTTTTGTTAGTGTCTGTTTTGACTGAGGAAAAAAGTTTTACTGTATACCGTAAACAGGTTTGGCATGAGCGTTGCGCTAAGGGCAGAAACCCTGTGCTTTGTCATGGGTCAAATCTGAAAAGGAGAGAATGAGTTCATGGGTATTTCAAGAAGAAACTTTCTCAAGGGGAGCGGGCTGGCTGCCGGCACCATGGCGCTGACCGGCAAGCCGGCCCAGGCCAGTGTCGATTCGCCGGAGATGCGCACCAAGGGGCTGCAGGTCAGCACCACGGTCTGTCCTTACTGTGCGGTCGGCTGCGGCATGCTGGTCCACACCAAAAACGGCAAGGTCGTCAATATCGAGGGAGACCCCGAGCACCCGATCAACCAGGGGGCCCTCTGTTCCAAGGGGAGCGCCCTGTTCCAGGTGGCCAACAACGAGCGGCGTCTGACCAAGGTGCAGTACCGCGCCGCCGGCAGCGACAAGTGGGAAGAGAAGTCCTGGGACTGGTCCATGAACCGCATCGCCCAGCTGATGAAGGATTCCCGCGACAAGAACTTCGTCAAGAGCGAAACTCTGGACGGCAAAAACTACGTTGTCAACCGCAACGAGGGGATGGCCTTTCTCGGCGCCGCCGCTCTCGACAACGAGGAATGCTACCTGTGGGGTAAGTTCGCCCGCGCCTTGGGGGTCAATTACCTCGAACATCAGGCTCGAATATGACACAGCGCCACGGTTGCCGGTCTGGCAGCCTCCTTCGGTCGCGGCGCAATGACCAACCACTGGAACGACATCCAGCATGCGGATGTCATCCTCTGTATCGGCTCTAACCCGGCCGAGAACCACCCGATCTCCTTCAAATACGTCGAAAAAGCGATGGACAACGGCGCCAAGCTGATCAGCGTCGATCCCCGCTATACCCGGACCTCGTCCAAGTCGGACCTCTACGCCCAGCTGCGTCCGGGGACCGACATCGCCTTCATCGGCGGCATGATCAACCACGTGCTGCAGAACGACCTGATCCAGAAGGATTACGTCGTCGACTACACCAATGCCTCGTTCCTCATCGACGACGGCTTCGATTTCAACGAAGGGATCTTCAGCGGCTACAACGCCGAGACCTTCAGCTACGCCAAGGACAGTTGGAAGTACAAGGCTGACAAGGACGGCAACGCCCTGCGCGACAAGACCCTGCAGGATCCCCGCTGCGTCTATCAGCTGATGAAGAAGCACTACAGCCGCTACACCCCCGCGCTCGTTTGCGAGATCACCGGTACTGCGATCCAGGACTACATGGCCGTGGTCCGCACCTTTACCGCCACCGGGCGTCCCGATAAGGTGGCGACGATCATGTACGCTATGGGCACCACCCAGCACACCTACGGCACCCAGAACGTCCGTTCCTATGCCATGCTGCAGCTGCTGCTGGGCAATATCGGTATGGCCGGCGGCGGCATCAACGCCCTGCGCGGCGAGTCCAACGTTCAGGGCTCGACCGACTACGCCATCCTCTACCACATCCTGCCGGGCTACCTGAAGGTTCCTGATTTCAACCACGTTGACTACTCGACCTATCTCGACAAGACGACCCCGAAATCGAGCGATCCCAACAGCGCCAACTGGTGGAGCAACACCCCCAAGTACATGACCAGCCTGCTCAAGGCCTACTGGGGCGATCATGCCACCGCCGAAAACGGCTTCTGCTACGACTACCTGGCGAAGAAGAGCGGCAATTATTCTTTCATCAATCTGATGGATCGCCTGCAGGTCGGCGGTTTTGAAGGATTGTTCTGCATGGGGACCAACCCCATCGTCGGCGGTCCCGATGCCAACGCCATCGCTAAGGGTCTCGACAAGCTCAAGTGGATGGTCGCCGCCGACCTCTGGGAGACCGAGACCTCGATCTTCTGGAAGCGTCCCGGCGTCGATCCCAAGACCATCGACACCGAAGTCTTCCTGCTGCCGGCAGCATCCAGCGTCGAGAAGATGGGAAGTATCTCCAACTCGGGGCGCTGGGCCCAGTGGCGCTACAAGGCGGTGAATCCGCCCGGACACGCCGAGAGCGATGCCTTCATCGTCGACCAGATGTTCAAGCGCATCAAGGCCCTGTACGAGAAGGACGGAGTCTTCCCCGAGCCGATCGTCAACCTGTCGTGGGATTACGGCAACGGCCATGAGCCCGACATCGATATGGTCGCGAAAGAGTGCAACGGCACCTTTCTGCGCGATGTGGAGATCAAGGGCAAGCTCTACAAGAAAGGGGAGCAGGTTCCCAGCTTCGCCTTCCTGCAGGACGACGGTTCGACCAAGAGCGGCAACTGGCTCTACTGCGGCTCCTACACCGAAGCCGGCAACATGATGCAGCGCCGCGGTCTCGAAGACCCTACCGGCATGGAGATGTACCACAACTGGGCCTGGTGTTGGCCGGTCAACCGCCGCATCCTCTACAATCGCGCCTCGGTCGATCTCAACGGCAAGCCGCTTAATCCTAAAAAAGCGGTCATCGCCTGGAATGCCCTGACCAAGAAATGGGAAGGCGATGTTCCCGATGGCGGCTGGGCGCCGATGAGCGAAGACGGCACCAAGAACCCCTTCATCATGATCCCCGAAGGCTATGGCCGCCTGTTCGCCGCCGGTCTCGCCGACGGACCGCTCCCCGAGCACTACGAGCCGATCGAAAGCCCGGTTTCCAACATGATGACCCGCCAGCAGACCAACCCGGCGGTGTCGGTTTCCTGCATTGTCAGCAACGTCGACAAGTTCCCCTACGTCGGTACCACCTACCGGGTCTCCGAGCACTGGCAGGCCGGGGCCATGACCCGTAACCTCCCCTGGCTGGTCGAACTGGTGCCCGACATGTTTGTCGAGATCAGCGAGCAGCTGGCCGAATGGAAGGGCTTGAAGAACGGCGATATGGTCACCGTCTCGACCGAGCGCGGATCGATCGAGGCCAAGGCCCTGGTCACGTCGCGGATCAAGCCGCTGCGGGTCAGCGGCCGGATGATCGAGCAGGTCGGTCTCCCCTGGCATTTCGGCTTTGCCGGCATGGCCAAGGGCGGCAGCGCCAACGTCCTGACCATGGCGGTGGGCTGTGCCAATACCACGATCCCCGAGTACAAGGCGTTTCTGTGCAATATCGTGAAAGGGGGTACTGAGGCATGAGTTCCCGCAAAGATTTTTCCAAAGACAAGGTCTTCCTCATCGACATGACCAAGTGCACCGGCTGTCGCGGTTGCCAGGTCGCCTGCAAGCAGTGGAACCAGCTGGAGGCTGAAAAGACCGAGTTCTTCACCGGCGAGGGGTATCAGAATCCCCCCGCCATGTCCGAGTACACCTTCACCCGGATCAAGTTTCGCGACTACCAGAAGAACGGGCAGAACGAGTTCGCCTTCTATAAAGAGATGTGCATGCATTGCAACGAGCCGGCCTGCGCCTCGGTCTGCCCGGTCGGTGCCTTCGAAAAGACGGCCGAAGGTCCGGTCATCTACAAGGCCGACCGCTGCATCGGCTGCCGTTTCTGCATGATCGCCTGTCCCTTCGGCGTGCCCAAGTACGAGTGGAGCAAGGGGCTGCCGCTGGTCAAGAAGTGCACCGGCTGTTACAGCCGGGTCAAGGAGGGGATGAAGCCGGCCTGCGCCGCCACCTGCCCGACGGCGATCACCTACGGCCCCCGTGACGAGATGATCAAGGAAGCGGAGCGCCGCCTGAGTGAGTATCCCGACAAATACATTCACAAGGTTTACGGGATGGATCAGGCCGGCGGCACCAGCGTCATCTACCTGACCAGTCTTCCTTTCGACGAACTCGGCTTCAAGCCGGTCACCATGCGTCCGCTGCCGGGCTACACCTGGCAGGCCCTGCGCCTGGTGCCGGCCGCCTTCCTCACCGTAGGGGGCGGATTGTCGGCCATTTCGTGGATCAACCACCGCAAGGACCGCCTGAAAAAAGAACGGGAAGAAGCCGAGGCGGCCCAATCGACCAGCGAGTCCAAGGAGGACTGACCGATGACTGCAGCCAGATATGTTGTTAATGAAATTAAAGGCTACCACCGGTTCATCAAATTTTTGATCGCGCTGGTGGTGATCGCCGCAATCGCCTCCCTGGCCCGTTTTGTCTTCGGCCTGGGGGCGACCACCAACCTCAACGACACCTACCCCTGGGGGCTGTGGATCAGCTTCGACGTGGTGACCGCCGTGCCGCTGGCGGCCGGCGCCTTCACCCTCGGGGCGATCGTTCATGTCTTCCACATCAAGAAGCTCGAACCGCTGGTGCGGCCGGCGATCGTCACCGGCTTCCTCGGCTATTCGCTGGTCTGCGTCGGCCTGGTGCTCGACCTCGGCCAGCCGCACAAGGGCTGGCACGTGCTGCGCTACTGGAACCTGCACTCGCCGATGTTCGAGGTCGCCATGTGCGTCATGGCCTATACCACCGTCCTCTTCCTCGAATTCCTCTCGCCGGTGGCGGAGAAATTCGGCTGGCACCTGCCGCTGCGGGTGCTGCGCTGGCTGGAGATGCCCCTGGTCATCGCGGCCGCGGCCATTTCCACCCTGCACCAGTCGTCGCTGGGAACCTTCTTCCTGATCGCCGTCGACAAGCTGCACAACCTCTGGTACAACCCGCTGCTCCCGTTGCTCTTCTGGGTCAGTGCGATCTGCACCGGCATGTGCATCATCATCATCGAGGCCACCTCCTGCCACAAGTGGATGGGGCAGCCCAACGAGGGGGTGCTGCTGCGCACCCTGGCGAAGATTCTGCCATGGACCCTGGCTCTCTACATCGGCCTGCGGATCTACAGTTTGATGGCGCTTTCCGATGGGCCGTTTTTCGATCGTCCGGCGCTGACCCTCTCCTTCGTTTTGGAAATGTGTGTCGGCTTCATCCTGCCGATGATCATGTTCACCCAGAAGTCGGTGCGTGAAGACGACCGGCGCCGGGTCATCGCCGCCTGCCTGGTCGTCTTCGGCCTGGTGCTCAATCGCTTCAACGTCTCGATGTTCGGCATGATGGATCCCAACGAGATCTATTACCCCTCGATCATCGAGTCGTTGGTGACCATCGGGATCATCGCCGGCCACATCCTTTTCTTTGTACTGATTGCCAAGTACTTCCCGATCTTTGAGCACCATCCGGAAACGGTCGATTACACGATTCCTGATCATTTCCACAAGATCGATGACGGTCATCCGGCCGAAGCCAAGGCGGCCCACGGCGGATAAGGAAACACCCCCACCCTGACCCTCCCCCTTGATGGGGGAGGGGACTTTTCTTGTGGATAACGGTTTCAATTCCTGCCTGATGGGTGAGACCGTTCCCTCTTTCTCAGGGTGAGGGGCTGGCGTGAAAAAATGATCAAAGGAACAAGCCATGGATCATTCAAGGAATCGCACCATCTACCAGTTTAAAAGCGGCAGCCTGGCGGCAAAAGAACGGCAGGTCGTTCAGGAATTCCCACTGCGGCTGACGGTTAACGGCCGCGAACTGGCGACCCTGATCGCCTCTCCCCATCAGCTCAACTTTCTGGTGGCCGGCTTCCTGCGCAACCAGGGTTTCGCCGGCCATCTCGACGATTTTCTGCAGCTCGGCATCTGCTCTGATTTCGGTGCCGCCCAGGTGCGCCTGAAACGGGAAATTCCCGAGCGGCTCAAGCCGACCCTCACTTCCGGCTGCGGCACCGGCATCACTTTCAGCCTGCCGGAGGCGGCCGCGCCGGCTGAGCTCTCCGCTGCGCCTGCGGCAACCTTCAACCCTGATGCGGTGTTCGCCCTGATGAAAGAGCTGCATCGGCAGGCCGAGAACTACCAGAGCCACGGCGGCATCCACTCGGCGGCGGTTGGCGACGGCCAGCGCCTGCTCCTTTACGCCGAGGATCTCGGCCGCCACAACACCCTTGACCGCATCGCCGGCGAAGCCCTGTTCAAAGGGATTGACCTGTCCGGCAAGATGCTGGTCAGCTCGGGGCGGGTCTCCACCGAGATGGTGGCCAAGGCGGCCCGGCTCGGTATTTCGCTGATCGCTTCGCGCACTTCGCCCACCGACATGGCAGTGCAGATGGCCGAGCAGGCCGGCATCACCCTGATCGGCTACCTGCGCGGCGAAAGCTTTGAAGTCTATTGTCATCCGCAGCGACTCGCCGCTCCCCGGCTGCTGCCGAAGATCGCCGGTGTCACCGGGGTTATCCTGGCCGGCGGCGAATCGCGTCGGATGGGGAGCGACAAGTCGCTGCTGCCTTTGGCCGGCGGCCGCTTCATCGAGCACGTCTACCGGCAGATGGCCGAACTGTTCGACGAGGTTGTGCTGGTGACCAACTCACCGTCGCTGTACGCCGATCTCCCCTGCCGCAAGGTCCCTGACATCTACTACCGGCAGGGGGCGCTGGCGGGGATCCACTCGGGGCTTTGCCATGCCCGCAGCGAACGGTCCTTTGTCGTTGCCTGCGACATGCCCTTTCTCTCTGCCCCGGTCATTCGTCAACTCTGTGCCCGGGGTGACCAGGGAGATGTGGTGATCCCCCGCAGCGGCCACGGTCTCGAGCCGCTGCACGCGCTCTATTCCAAGCTCTGCCTGCCGGCGATCGAACAGGTGCTCGACGCCGGAAGGCGTAAAATTATCCAGTTTTTCCACGAAGTGCAGGTGGTCGAGGTGCCCGCAGCGGAACTGCTGCAGGTCGATCCCGAGGGGATGTCCTTTCGCAACATCAACACCCCGCAGGAATACTTCGCCCTGCGCGACCAGCTGCCGGTGACCCCGGACCCGGCTTGCGCTGCGGCGAAAAAAACAGCCGCCGCAGAAAAAAGTGCAAATTCCGGTAGGCGGATGGCGTAATTCGCTATATAATGACAACTCTCCGAATCGTATGGCCTACCGGGTTCATCCCCAAGGCCTGCGGTCTACGGGTTCGGCTGGAAACGGCCGGGCCTCCCTTTTGGAAAGGAGACCCTCGGTTGACTGGCGTACGGTGCCGGTTGGAGGCCCTTTCCGTTTCGGGAGGGGCTTTTTTATTTCGCCACTTTACGTCAACCAAGGAGATCCAACATGTTCATCACCCGCTTCCTTCTCGTCCTGCTTCTGCTGCTGACCACCCTGACCCCTTCGCTGGCCGGCGCCGAGGAGCGCCTGCGCCTGGCCACCACCACTTCGACGGAAAACTCCGGCCTGCTGGCCGAGCTTCTGCCTCCCTTTGAGAAGGCCAACGACTGCAAGGTCGACGTGATCGCGGTCGGTACCGGCAAGGCCCTCAAGCTCGGCGAGGCTGGTGACGTCGATGTGGTGATGGTTCATGCCCGGAGCCTGGAAGATGCTTTTGTCGCTTCCGGCTACGGCGTCGAGCGCAAGGACGTGATGTACAACGACTTCGTCCTGCTCGGTCCCGCGGCCGATCCGGCCGGCGCGCGCGGCAGTGCCGACGTGGCCGAGGCGATGCAGAAGATTGCCGCTGCCGCCGCCATTTTCGTCTCTCGCGGCGACCAGTCGGGAACCCACAGCAAAGAAAAAGAGCTCTGGCAGGCGACCGGAGCGGCACCGGCCGGGGACTGGTATCTCGAGGCGGGGCGCGGCATGGGCGAGGTGATCACCATGGCCACCGAGCGCAAGGGCTACACCCTCTCCGATCGCGGAACCTGGATCGCCTTCGCCGACAAGAGCGACCTGCAGATTGTTTCCGAGGGGGACAAGCGGCTGTTCAATCCCTACGGGGTGATCATGGTTAATCCGCAGCGGCACCCCCACGTCAAGCAGAAGCTGGCCCAGTCCTTTATCGACTACCTGCTCTCCGGTGAAGGGCAGGCGGTCATTGCCGGTTTCAAGAAAAACGGCAAGAACCTCTTCTTTACCTACTGAGACGAAGATTTGAGTTTCATCGGCGAATCATTCAGCACCGCCATTGCGCTGCTCTTGGCCCTCGACAGCGAGGTTCTGACCACGGTCTGGACCTCGCTGTGGGTCTCCGTCGTGGCGATACTCATCGCCATGGTTGCCGCGGTGCCGCTGGGAGGCGTGATCGCCCTGCGCGGCTTCTGCGGCAAGCGGCTGGTGCTGACCCTGCTCAATACCCTGATGGCGCTGCCGACCGTGGTGGTCGGGCTGCTCGTCTACGGCCTGATCAGCCGCCAGGGGCCGCTGGGCGAGTTCGGTCTATTGTTCACTCCCTGGGCGATGGTGATCGGCCAGGTGGTGCTGGCGGTGCCGATCGTCGCCCATTACACGGTGGCGGCGGTGGCCGGGGCCGACCCGCGCATTCTGCCGACCGCCCGCACCCTGGGCGCCGGGCCGGTACGCAGTGTGCTGCAACTGCTGCTGGAAGTGCGCTTCGGCATCATCGCCGCGGTGGTGGCCGGTTTCGGCCGGGTCATCGCCGAGGTCGGCGTGGCGATGATGCTCGGCGGCAACATTCGCGGCTACACCCGCACCATGACCACCGCCATCGCCCTGGAAACCAGCAAGGGGGAGTTCGCCTTCGGCCTCGCCCTCGGCCTGGTGCTGATGGCGGTCGCGTTGCTGGTCAACCTGTTTCTCAACCTGCTGCAGCAGAGGTGATATGTGACACCCCTTTATGAACTGAACAACATCGAGCACCGGCGCGGCAATCAAAGCGTGCTGCAGATCGACCGGCTCGAACTGCAGGCGGGCCGCCTTTACGCCCTGACCGGCGCCAACGGCGCCGGCAAGAGCACCCTGCTGCAGCTGCTGGCCCTGCTCGAGTGGCCGACGTCCGGCACCCTGCGCGTCGATGGTCTGCCGCTGCCGCTGCAGGACCGCCATCTCTGCCGCCTGCGCCGGGATATCACCCTGGTGCACCAGTCGGCCTTTCTCTTCTCCGGCACGGTGGCGGCCAATCTCGCTTTCGGTCTGAAGCTGCGCGGGCTGACCCGGCGCGAACGGGAGCGGCGCACCCTCTGGGCGCTGCAGACCGTCGGCCTGGCCGGTTTCGCCGAGCGGCGGGGCAACCAGCTTTCCGGCGGTGAAGTCCAGCGGATCGCCCTGGCCCGGGCCCTGGCCCTCAACCCTCGCATACTGCTGCTCGACGAACCGACCGCCGGCCTCGACGGCGACAGCGCCTTGGCTTTCGAAGGGCTGCTGGCCCGTCTGCGCGACCAGGGCCTGTCGATGGTCATGTCGAGCCACGATCCGCCCCTGGTGCAGCGCCTGGGGGCCGAGGAAATCCGCCTGGTCCAGGGGCGGATCCTGGGGCAGCCTTGCTCCAATAATAAATCCAATCGGCTGACCGCCACCGGGAGTCCCTTATGTCTAAATCCTTTGAAGACGCACGAACGCTGATACTCGCCCAGGTGCGCCCGCTCGCCGTCGAACGGGTCGATCTGCTCGACGCCGTCGGCCGCGCTATCGCCGAGCCGCTCGACGCCGGCCTCGACATGCCCCGTTTTGACAACTCGGCGATGGACGGTTATGCTGTGCGCGCCGAAGATTGCCAGCCTGGCACGGTGCTGCCGGTGATCGGCTACATCCCCGCCGGCGGCCGGGCCGAACCGGCCCTGAGACCCGGTTGTGCGGTGAAGATCATGACCGGCGCGCCGCTTCCCCCCGGCGCCGACGCGGTCGTCCCTTTTGAAGAGACCGACTCGGGGGACGCCGCAGTGACCATCCACGGCAAGGTGAAGGCGCAGGACCACATCCGCTTTCGCGGCGAGGACATCACCGCCGGCCAGCGGGTGATGGAAGCCGGAACCACCCTGCGTCCGGCGGAGATCAGCCTGCTCGCTTCCTTCGGCTGCGCCCGGGTGGCGGTCTACGGCCGGCCGAAAGTGGCGATCCTCTCCACCGGCGACGAACTGGTCGAGCTCGGCCAGCCGCTGACGGACGAGACCATCATCAACAGCAACTCCTGGTCGCTGGCCGCCGCGGTCAAGGAGGCCGGCGCCGAACCGGTGATGCTGGGCATTGCCCGCGACAACCTGGAGAGCCTGCGCGAAAAGCTGACCGCCGGGCTGACCTGCGACGCCCTGATCACCTCGGCCGGGGTCTCCGCCGGCGACCGCGACCTGGTGCGCGAGGTGCTGGAAGAACTCGGCGTGCAGCAGCTCTTCTGGAAGATCGACATCAAGCCGGGGCGTCCCACCGCTTTCGGCATGAAAGGCGCGGTGCCGGTCTTTTCCCTCCCCGGCAACCCGGTCTCCAGCATGATCACCTTCGAGGAATTCGCCCGGCCGGCCCTGCTCAAGATGATGGGGCACCGGCAGGTGCTCAAGCCGCTGATCAAGGCGACCCTCAAGCAGCCGGTAAAGAAGAAGCCGGGGCGCACCCACTTCATGCGGGTCACGGTATTCGCCGAGAATGGCGAACTGGTGGTGGCCAGTTCGGGGGATCAGAACACCGGCATCCTGCGCACCATGCTGCGTGCCAACGCCATCGCCATCCTCTCCGCCGAGCGCGAACGCTACGAAGCCGGCGAGGAAATCCAGATTCATCTGCTCGATCAGGTTACTGACCTGGCCAATTGATAGGAGTAATCATGAGAAGCAAGGCCATTTCCTTTGTCGCCAAGTCGGGGACCGGCAAGACCACCCTGCTGGAGAACGTCATCGGCGAGCTGAAAAGCCGCGGTTACAGGGTCGGCGTCATCAAGCACGATGCCCACCAGTTTGATATCGATCATCCCGGCAAGGATAGCTACCGCCTCACCGCCGCCGGCGCCGACACCATGCTGATCAGTTCGCCGGCCAAACTGGCCCTGGTCAAGCAGCATTCGGCGTCGCCTTCGCTTGACGAGTTGCTGGCAACCTACTTCACCGACGTCGACCTGGTGGTCACCGAAGGCTTCAAGAAGAGCGGACTGCCAAAAATCGAGCTGCACCGCAAGGAGCGCAGCCCGACGCTGATCTGCCGCGGCGAGGAGAATGACCCGACTCTGCTGGCGGTGGCCAGCGACGACCAGCTCGATCTCGACGTGCCGCTGCTCGACCTTAATAATCCCGCCGCCATCGTCGATTTCGTGGTGTCGGCCCTCAATTTGCGCAAATAACCATTTCCCAATAAAGGAGCAACACGTATGTTCGGACTCGGAACCCAGGAAATGCTGATCATCCTCGTGCTGGTAATGATCGTCTTCGGCGCGGGCAAGCTTCCGCAGGTAGGAACCGCCCTCGGCAGCGGGCTGAAGAATTTCAAGAAGGGGATGAAAGAGGGCGTCGAAGAAGCCCAGATCGTTGATGAGAGCGACAAGCCGGCGGTTTGATGTTTTTCGACAGTGGGACGAACAATAGCCACCTGCTCTGCGGGTGGCTATTGTCGTTGCGGGCCGGGTATGTGCCGCTTGCGCTTTTTTCAGGAAGCAGATCTTCTGCGCCAGGGTGCTTTTGCGGGCGCTGTCTTTCCGCGGTACCTTCCCTTTTTGCCGACAATGGGAAAGGGAGAGGGAGTCCTCTTCAATGGGTTCAAGGGCTTATGGTGAAAGCCGAAGTGAGCCCGCGCAAAAGCCGCCGGTCGGGGGTGGAGGAGCCGCGGCCGGCTACCAGAAAGGGGTGATGCAGCGAGGCTGGATATAATGTCTGAGAGCCTCGACATCTTCAAGGCGCAGCCCGATAAACTGAATGCCAAGGCCGCACGGAAGGTGAGGCTTGAGTTTGTCCTCCGGGTAATTGACCCAGGCGATGCGCCCTCCACAGGCGATGATGCGCTGTGGGTCGGTGAGAGCGAATTCCAGGTGCAACGGAGTCCCCGGAGCGAAGATTTGGTCGGTTTCCAGGAAAATGCCACCGCTGCTCAGATTGATTGAATAGTCAGAAAGTACTTCGCGAGTTCCATCCAGGGTGAAGGAGACACGGATGCGCGCTGGGATGCGAGGAGCCTGGCGGCCACTGAGGCTCAGATAGCGGGCGGTAACCTCCAGAACCTGATGCCGGTCAAGGGGTTTGTTGATGATGTCGTCGCAGCCTGCCAGCCGGCATCGCTCCAGATCAGCATCGTTGGCCGTCATGGTGATGATCACGACCGGAGTCTTTTTCAGCAGGGGGTCGCTTTTGATTAGTCTGCAGGCTTCGTCGCCGTTCATCACCGGCATGAAGAGATCCATAAAGACCAGGTCCGGTTTCTCCCTGCGTACCGCCTCAAGGGCTTCCTGACCATTGCGTGCGACCAGCATGTCGATCTCGTCCCGGTTGAAGAGGCTTTGCTCCAGTTCCAGAAAAAGTTCCATATCATCAACAAACAATATTTTTTTTTTCTGCCATATGGACACCTTCTCGGTCTTGCCAAGGGCAAATGAGCCCTTGCCGGATTTCCATGTCCCGTAATTAATACGTTAATTACGCAAGAAGGTCAATTGCTTATGGAGCGTTTCAGGGGCAGGAGATTCATCCGGCGGTTCATGCTGAGTTTGCCTGGGCATGCCATGGATTTCAATCCGGGGAAAAAAGAAAAGGGCAGATGATTCAGGCGGAAGATGAAGTATAATGCCGTGGCCCCAGGGTACTCATCCTTTCGCAGGGGGGGCAGAATAACTATTTCCATCAAGTGATGAGAACCGTCTATGCGGCATGTTTTGGCCTGGATGTGGCTGACATTTCTGACCCCTCTCTTTGCGTCCTGCATCGCCGCCCCCCGGGTGGCCAGCAACGTGGAGACATCTTCATATTCCCTGGTCTACGATCTGGCCTCCAATTATGAGCTCAAGATCAGTTCGCCGGATCTGAACCGAAAGGTGGCTGCTCAGAGCCCGGGCCGGCCTCGCCTGCTTTTTCCTTCTGATAATGGTCTCTCCGATCCGTCGATCACCTCGCTTGAAAATCTCAAGATTTCCCTCGACAGCGATGCCCCCTCCCCGCAGGCCGGTCTGCTCTTGAAGTTTTCCGACGACGAGGGACGGCTTCTTGACCGGGCCGAACTGGACACCCGGGTGGTCGATGAAGCCTGGGCCCTGGGGCTTGGCCTGTCGAGCCGCACGACCTGGGGCGATGAGGGCGTTCCCGCTTATGCCCTGGGGGTCTCCTCCGAGTTGAGCGGCCTTTGGGCGCCGAGCGATGGGGCTGTCGTTCGCGAAGGGCACACCCTGCGGATTCCCGAAAAAACCGGGGTGCGAAGTTTCGCCCAGGCCAGCGGGATTGCCGAAGACGACCTGCTGACAGCGCTGGCCGAAGAGGGTGTTTCCGCCTCTTCCGACAGTTTCCTCGATGCCGAGGCCTGGCAGCTCATCGGCCAGCGGTTCGGCCTTGCGATCGAACCCCGACGGCGCCATTACCTGGGATTTCACGATGTCGCCGCGGGGCTGGGCGACGATGGCACCAGGACCCTGCTGCTGAGCCTGGGCGGTTTTCTGCCTGAATGGGGGGGGGAGCTCGTCACCACCTACCGTCTGCTGCAGAACGATGAAGATTCCGGTTCGGATCGGGCCGGCTTCACCGAACAGGCGCTGGGGCTCACCTATGTCGAGCATTTCGAGCGCTGGTTAAAGTCGTTCAGTCATTCGCTGAGCTACTTCGATTACCGGGAGAATGATCTGGATGAAGCCACGTCTGCCGGGGCGGCCGAGACTCTCGCGCAGATCCCGGAGGACGGGGAGCGGTGGCGCAACAGCACCCTGCTCAGTGCCGGCAGCGACCTGGATTTTCCATTTCTCGGCCTGATCAAGGGCTACCGCATGGATCTCAGCTATGAAACCGAAACCATCGTATTGCGCTCGGAGTCCGGCGATGCGCGGCGCAATACGGTGGTGGGCAGCCACCTGAAAATAAAGACCGACCTGGGCACATTTTACGGCCGGGTCCAGCAGTCCGAGGCCGTCCGCAAGCTGATGTTCGGGGTGCAGAAGCAGGGGTGGGCCGATTCACAGTTCAAGCTTTACGTCGAGGACATCAATCCCCTGACCTCCGGAATCGCTGAAACCAGGGTCAGCGGTCAGCTCCACGTGCCCCTGGAGCGGTCGCTGTTCGACGTCTTTACCCTCGATGTCTGGAAGATCGCCGAAGACAACCTGTTCGCGCCGCTGCGGCGCCGCGGCTACCTGGTCCCCATTCGCGGGCGCCATGTGCCGGACCTGAACAACAGCAGTCCGGGGGGGATCCCCTGACGGGAGCGGCCGCGGATGAAATTTTCCCTCTGCTCTAATCCGATCCTCGAATCATGCCGTATGCTTAGTCGGCTGGGGAGGCTTGGGGAACCGGCGGGGGCAGCTGGTGTCCGGATAAGAAGCGATCGAATTGCTCGCGATCGATCGACTCTTCCACCAGCAGCAGCTGCGCGAGCGCGTCGATCGTTTCACGCTGGTCGGAAACAATTTGTACGGCACTCTCCTCGGCTGAATGCACCATGTTCTTGATTTCCTGATCGATGATCCAGGCCGTTCTTTCGCTGAAGGTCTTTTCGGCGGCCAGCTTGCGGCCGAGAAAGGGGTGCTCTTCGCCCCGCGGATAACTGAGCGGCCCCAGGCGCTCGCTCATGCCCCATTGACAGACCATTTTCTCAGCAAGGTCCATGACCTGTTTCAGGTCGTTTTGAGCCCCCGTCGAAAACTCACCAAAAAACTCCTTTTCGGCGGCCCGCCCGCCAAGCATGACCGCCATCCGGCTGCGCAGATAGCCGCAGCCAAAATGGTAACGATCGTCTTCGGGCAATTGCTGTGTCATGCCCAGCGCCTGCCCGCGCGGGATAATGGTGATCTTGTGGATGGGGTCGGTATTCGGCAGGCAACTGGCGACCAGGGCATGTCCGGCTTCGTGGATGGCGGTGATGCGCTTCTCTTCGTCGGTCATGAAGAGCTTGCGTTCCATTCCCATCAGCTGCCGGTCCTTGGCCCGCTCGAAGTGACTTGCGCTGACCCGGTCGACATCCTCCCTGGCGGCGATCAAGGCGGCCTCGTTGACCAGTCCCTGGAGGTCGGCACCGACCATGCCGGGGGTCCCTTTGGCAATCACTTCAAGGTCGACATCCTCGGCCAGAGGCATTTTGCGGGTATGCACTTCGAGGATTTTGGCCCGGTCCCGCCAGTCCGGGCGTTCGATGATCACCTGCCGGTCAAATCGGCCCGGCCGCAGCAACGCCGTATCCAGTACATCCGGGCGATTGGTTGCGGCCAGCACGATCACTTCGTCGTGCGGGGTGAAGCCGTCCAGCTCCGACAGCAGCTGGTTCAGGGTCTGCTCCCGCTCATCGTTGCCGCCACCGAGCCCGGTCCCGCGGGCCCGACCCACGGCATCGAGTTCATCCACGAAGATGATGGTCGGAGCCTGTTTCTTGGCGTTGGTAAAGAGATCGCGAACCCGGCTGGCGCCGACGCCGACGAACATCTCGATAAACTGCGAGGCCGAAATGCTGAAGAAGGGGACCTCGGCTTCTCCGGCTACGGCACGGGCCATGAGGGTTTTTCCGGTCCCGGGCGGCCCAACCAGCAGGATTCCCCGCGGCACCTTGCCCCCGAGTTTTTCAAATTTATGCGGATCTCTTAAGTACGCGATGATTTCCTGGAGTTCCTGCTTGGCTTCGTGCAGGCCTGCGACGTCGTCAAAGGTTACCCGCGACTGTTCCGGGGAGTACA
>NZ_JBFHGD010000023.1:0-24119 GCF_041583255.1 Trichloromonas sp.
CCGTGGAGCTGTTCGACGGCGGCGACCACGTCCGGCGGCAGGTTCGCCGATTCATCCAGCCCCGGAGCCTGGGAGCCGAGCAGCAGCATCACCAGCCGGTAGCAGTCGTGGTCCCAGCCGGACAAGGCGCGCATCGCCCGCCCCCGCAGCTGCTGCCAGGCGGTGACGTTGCGGGTGGCGGTGGCGTCGATCAGCAGGTTGGGCCGGATGACGTTCCAGCCGGTGCGGGCCCAGGGGGAGACGATGACCATGTTCACCGGCAGCGATTCCGCATCGACGATACGGGAGGTCAGGTCGTACATCAGCTGCTTGCGATCGCCATCGGCCATCCGCACCACGAAGAACTTCTGCAGCTCGCCGCTGACCTGTCGCAGTTCGGCCAGGCGGGGCTCGGAAAAGCGGGTGGCGATCATGGCGTAATCGAAGAAGGTTCCGACCCATTTGGCCAGGTACTGGTGCTTCAGATCCAGGCGCGCCAGCAGCTTCTCACCGGTCGGGCCGAGCCCGGCCCGGCGGATCTGCCGGCGGAACCCCTTGAGCACCTCGCGGTTGAATTCCCCGGCGCGGGCGGCATGAACCGACCCCAGATCGGCCACGTAGCGCTTCAGAGCGCTGGCCAGGGCCGAGGCCAACAGGTCTGCATCGGCTTTGGCCAGCTCGAGCCCCTGGGTCACCAGGCCGAAGAGGGCGCGCCCCTGCTGACCGAGGAGGATCTCCTGGCGGATAAACCCGGCGACCTGTTCGGGCAGGGGACTCTGCCCGGCCCAGGGAAAGTATATTTCGCTGGAGAGGACCTCCATGGGGGTGAAGCGGCCGTCGCCGAGCATTTCGGCGAAGAGTCCGGCAACACCGCTGTAGCCGGGCGTTGCCACCCCCCGCTCCCAGGGGATCCGCTTGCCGGTATCGAAGACGATGATCCCCGAGACCGGCCGGATCGAGCGTTCGGCCTGGACAATCGCCTTGATGCAGTCGACCCGCCCCTCGCCGGCCCGCAGGTAGAAGCTCTTCAAACTGTCGTAGAGGCCGACGACGGTAGTGGCCAACCCGTCCCGCACCCCCTCCGCCAGCTGGACCAGCGAAGTCGACTCGGCGGGGAGCCGGTGCAGCGCCGCCGCATCCAGGGTGGTGGCGAAGCCGGCGGCCTCGAGGCGCCGGACAATATCGGGCAGGTAGATCTGCCCCCGCAATTTTTCGCGGATCGCCTCCAGCCGCGTGCAGAGCATCTCGAACTGCCGGAGCCGGGCTTCTCGCTCGGCAGGGGCAAAGCCGTCTGTCACCAGCGCCTGGTCCGACCAGCCGCGGGCCAGCTGCACCAATATGAGCAGGTGCAGCTCGTTCATGGTCAGGGGGCCGCCCGACTCCCAGGCGCTGAAGCGCTCGGCCAGGGCCCGCTCCCGGTTGGCGCGCCCGGCGTACATGCGCAGGATGTCCCGCCCCAGGGCCACCCGCTCATCCAGGGGAATCGCGGCAAAGAGGCCGCGCAGCCGGTCGCTTCCCGCCAGCTCGACAAACTCGTGAATGATGATTTTGTACTCGTCCAGCAGCACCCGCACCTGCTGCTCGCGGTCGGAATAGGCGAAGGGGATCCCCAGCTCGGCGAAGGGGGCGACGAAGCCGTAGGCGATCAGGTCGGCGGCCGGCATGGTGTAGACCAGCTGAAGCCCGAGGCTGGCGAAGCGCCGGCGGTAGGCGGCGGCGGTGCCGGAAAAGCCGATCATCCCGCTGAGGGTGCCGTCGCGCAGCCACTCGGTCAGCAGCCGGGTCACCTCCGCCGAGATGCTCCGCGGGTCTTCCACCACCTTGTGCACCTCGTCGAGGATCACGTAGCGGATGGCGTTTCCCTGGAGGAAGATCTCGATGGAATTCTGGTCGAAGCCCCCCTTCCCCGTGGCCGAGCCGGCCTGAGCCAGGGCGGCGTAGGTCATGACGATCACCGCCGGCGAGATGCCGGTGGCCGCTACCTCCGCGTCCAGGGCCGCCTGGGTGCCGGCAAAGATCATGTCCGGGGCCATCCGCAGCCCGGTCGGCTTGTGGCAGAGTTCGCCGAACCACTGCTGCTGATAGTTGACGGTGGGGACCAGCACCAGGATCGACTGGCCGGGGGCCAGGGTGCGCAGCCAGTCCTGGATGCACATCATGCCGATCAGGGTCTTGCCGCTGCCGGTGGGGGCCTCGATCACCTGCCCCTGGTAGCCGTAGCCGCGAAAAATGGCGAAGGCGTCGGTCTGGTAGGGCCGGGGAACCAGGGAACCGATCAGGTCGGCATGGTGCCAGGGAACCAGGTCGGGGGCTACCGACGGCGGACCGAGCAGCTCCCGAGCCGCGGCGATGAAGAGCTCGGCCGTCTCGGCGCCGAAACCGCTCAGCTTGTGGAGGAATTCCCGGAACGTCTGCCGCCGGTCGACGATGGCCGCCAGGCCGTGGAAGCCCCCCTGCTCGAAATAGGGGTACAGCTCCTCCCCCAGCAACGCTTCGAGCCCGGCCTGGTCCAGGTTGGTGGCGACGTAAACCCGGTGACTGCGGCGGTAGCCCTCTTCTCCACCGGTCAAGTGGCCGGTCGCCGACAGGTTCTCCAGGTGCTCCCGGATAATTTTTTCGCCGGCGTTTGCCAGCAGGTGCAATTCGTTCACCCGGGTCGTCAGGTCGGCCAGAGAAAGGGGAACCGCCGACTCCTGCAGCACCTCGACGATCAGGTCCTCGATGAGGCGACGGCGGTGCCGTTTGTCCAGGGTCAGGGCAATGGGGACGCTGGACGGGGCGATGTCGTGCATGTGGTGGAAGGGGTGATGCAGCGCCACCAGGTTGCGCAGGGAGGCCTGCAGCAGCGGTTCCTGGCGATCGAGCAGGGCGTGGCGCAGGATGGCGAGGGTTTTGCCGTAGTAGCGGGCGAGGATGTAGAACCGCTCGCGCATGGCCGCGAAGTCGCCCCGCGCCAGGTCCTTCTCGAAGTCGCGGTGAATCGCATCGGCGAAACCCTGGGCCTCCCAGTAGCGGCGCGGGGTGACCGCCGAAGCCGCGGCCGTGGCGGCCAGCTCGGCCACCGGCTCCATCATCGGCGCCGGTTCGCTGTCGAGGGTTGGTTCCAGCTCCTCGTCGCGCGGACCGTCGGTATCCATGCATCCTCCATCGAAAAAGAGCAGAAGGCATCAGGTCATGGCGTGGCCAACTTGCCTTTGCGGATCAGTGCCACCTTCACCCGCTCGATCAGTTCCCGCGGGCTGAAGGGCTTGATGATGTAGTCGTCGGCCCCGCCGGAGAGCCCCTTGATGACATCGGCCTCCTGGCCCCGAGCGGTCAAAAGGAGGATAACCGGCGCCTGCGGGCCGAGCTGCGCCTTCACCTCGGCCACCACCTGGTAGCCGTCCTTCTTCGGCATCATCACATCGACGATCATCAGGTCGGGACGCTCGGCCAGGGCCTTGGCCACCCCCTCCTCCCCGTCGCGGGCGGTGGTAACCTGGTAGCCCGCCTTGGTCAGCTTCACCTCCAGCAGGTGGAGCACATCGGCTTCGTCGTCAATCGCCAGGATGCGCATGGTCATGGGAACCCTCCTCTGGGCTTAACCTGAAAGAGCCTGGTGCCGTTTGTCCGAACGCGAGGATTAAACGTGCAGAAGCCCGCCAAATCCGCCGGGATATTTCATTATAAAATGGAATTGCGCCCCGTCAACCGGGCCCACGCGGCCAGCCCTGCAATCCCCCCCGGCAGAAGAGCTGCCATGACAGCCCGCTCGGAGCGAGTGTCCCGTGCGGCGAACTCACCGCACGGGACGCTAGCCATCGCATCTTCCCGCATGCTACCATGCACGATCAGGCACGACAGGCAACCAACGGAACGCGCACATGAACTGGCAGGTCTACATCATCCTCTGCTCGGACGACTCCCTCTACACCGGCATTACCACCGACGTCGATCGGCGCTACGCCCAGCACCTCGCCGGGACGGGGGCCAAGTACTTTCGCGGCCGTTCTCCGCGCCGCCTGGTCTACCTGGAGGGGGGCCATGACCGCAGCAGCGCCAGCCGCCGCGAAGCGCAGATCAAGAGGCTGCGCCCGGTCGATAAACGTCGCCTGACCTGCTCTCCGGGCAACCAGCTTGAGCAAACGTCCGGGGTCGAATCCGGCGGCCGCGCCCAGGCTGCCACGTCCTGACCCCCGCACCGTCTCGGCGCAATTTCGTCCGCCCGTCCCGCCAATGACAACAGCATCCTGAGGTTACAGTGAAAAACAAACTTTTGCGCCTTGCCGAGCTCATCCAGGAAGGGTTCCCTGAAAATATCGTGGAAGTCTTCAAGTCCAACGAAAGCCAGACCTCGGCGGAGCGCCTCGCCATGGCCAACAAGGCCATAACCTTTCACCAGGGGCGCGCCGAAACGCTGTGGCTCCAGGCGGAAAAGAAGAGAACGTCCGAAGAACGGCGCGCCGCGGCGCAGGCCGAAATCTCCGCCTTTGTCTTCGCCTATCTCACTGGGGATGCCAAAGAATACGCCGACAGCGCCGTTGAGGCGATGCGGATCCTCGGCCGGCAGGACGAACTGGACCTGGTCAGAAAGCTCACCAGGGGGTAATTGCTGGCTGGTGCCGCGGCGGGACAGGTACGGGAGGGTGTTTTTACGCTGAAGGGTGCGCCGGGCGGGACCGGCGGCTATTCGATGGTGCCGGTCACCGTGCGCCGGCCCCACTCAAGCGCCCGCCGGTGGGAGTAGAAAAAGAGGTCGAGCCGGTTTTCCCCCTGGATGGCCGAGCCCTTGTCCTCTACCCGCCCCCAGCCGTAGCCGGGAAGATAAATGCGGGTGCCGGGGTCATAGTATTTCCAGTCGGCGGCAATGGTTCCATCATGGGAGAACCAGAACCAGGGGAGGATCAGGCGGTGCGGAAGGGTCCAGGGGTGGCTCAGGGTATCAACGGAGATCAGCCCGTCGTACGGCTGCCGCGGCTTGGTGCCGCTGGCGGTGAGCCCGGTGTAGACGTCCCCCTTGTTCGGCCCCGCGTTGAAATGGCGGTTCCAGAAATCGGGAAAATCCCGTGACCACGCGCAGCAGGACGAACAGTCGCAATAGCCCGTGGCGAGAAATTCCTGCTGCCGAACCGACGCACACCCGCTCAGCAGGCTGAGCAGCACCAGCACAAGTAAAAACCGCATGTTCCAGCCCTCTGTCCCCTCGAATCCTTTGTATTGCCGCCAAATGGCGACAGGCGAATCTGTCTCAATATCGGCAACTTACCGGCCTACATCCAAAGGGCTGTTGCCTTAGGGCGACGAAATATCCCCGAAAAACTCTTCTTTGGCCGCCCCGCCCGCCAACACAACACATTAACCAGCCGATAACATGCCACTTTTCCAAGAGGGCACAATTCGTGCTCATAAAAAAAGGCACATAAAAGTCGCCCTTGCCTGTTGGGCGCAACCTCTTTTCAGGGAGAAATGATGAACGATCATAGCACAAAAACCGCAGGCCCGACCGAACTGTCCCCCCATGAGCAGGAGCTTCTGACCTACTATCGATCCCTGACCACCTTCAACCAGCGGCGGGTTTTCACCATCGCAAGAAACGCCTACGAAGATGTACGGCGGGCGAACCTGTTTCGTGAGAACAATTACCAGACCAAAAAGGGGTGACCGCCGGGACAGGGCTCAGAGACCATACCGAGGCGCTGATCGTTCCTGCGTTTCCCGCCGGCGGAGCCGGGTCGGGCCTGGCGACAGATCATAACTTCGGCACTTCGGCCGCCTCGAGAATCTGCACCACGCGCTTGGCGTACCCCGCCGTCATGGCCGCCGCGGGGATGAAGAAGAAGGCGTTCTGGTCGTGATACAGGAGAAAACCGGGGTCGAGCCGGCGGTAGCCGACGAAATTATTCCAGGGCTGGCTATAGCCTGCGTTGCCGCTGCGCACCGAGATTTCTTCCGGCGCAACCGACACCGTCAGCTCCTTGCCGAAAAAGGGGTGGCGGCTGGCGTTGCGAAGCGACTTGACGACCAGGATCTGTTTCGACAAGACGCCGAAAAAGCCGGTTGCCAGCAGCAGCGCGGCGACCACCCTCGATTCGTAAAACCCGCCAAAACCGAATGAACCGATGACGATGCACGCCACGCCCCAGATGTAGCGCAGCTTCAACGAGCGGTCGCAGCTGTAGTGGGCCTCGAAAAAAAGGCGCCAGAGATCTTTGGTGAGCTGATAAGTAATGATAATGGTTTCAGGCATGGACTTATCGCATTTCGGCGAGGATTAGAGTAATAAACGGCGACCAGTGACCGTTTTACAACATGAGTGTTGTTTTGTCTCGGGATTTCTGGGCAAGCAAGGCGTCCGGAACGCATCCGCACGCCGGGAAAAGGGCCGGGCAAGACCGGGCCCGGCTCTCCATGACGATCGAGACAGTGTCTTTTCCGACACGTTACTGTAAAGAAAACACAACAGTTAGAAACACCGACGGTTGCCTCTGATGCTCCCGGCGTATTGATTCCGGGCGGTTATTAGAGTTTACTTAGTTGGCAAGATCCTTGCTTTTTTAAATCATCACCTAATGTCTCAAGTGCAGAACACCCAGGGGCAGACTCTCCCTGAAGGCGCCCTGTCCGAGCAGTCCATTGCTCTGCCGACTCCATACGACGCAGATCGGCTGCACTTGAATTGAGTAAACGGAGGACCCTCATGAGAACTCTTCATATGTTTCATATGCGCTGCATCCCCAAAAATACTTCGTCAAAATGTTCTAAAATCGACTGTTCCTATCTGCAGCGGATTCGCTCTTTCCTGCTTCGGGACGTGCTGCCCTTGCTGGTCATGGTGATCATTCTCAGCATTTGCGCCCTGTTCGTCGCCGAGAAAATCTACCAGGCCAAGGCGTCCCGCACCGTCAACATGGTCGAGGGCGGCTCTCAGCCAAAGCCTCCCCCGCCTCAGTGACTTAGAGGGATCTCCCGGCGAGTTCAGCCCCTTCCGGCGCGCCCGCATCGGCGGCGACCCTGTTGACCTGCACTTTTCCCACCATCACAGCTTGTTCTCCCGCGTCGATAATGGCATAGTGCGCCAAATAATAATTGGGTAGCTTGGCCTGAGCCGCTACAGGCTTGCCGGCAACAAGCGACCCGGGATGGGTCCGCGGCCGCCTTGACATCGGTTCCGGTCTCGCTCCCATCCGCCTTCGCTTACCAACACCGCACAGGTACACAGGAAAGGTAGAAAAAGATGGTTCCGTCATCCGTCATCAAGGCCTGGGAAGCTCTTCAGGAGTCCAGAAAAGTCGCTATTTCCCGCGCATGCGCCAAGAAGCAGCCGTTCATCTTCTCCCGCTGGACCGAAGCGGCCGGGCTGAAAAACTTTCGTCACGACACCCTGGTCAACCGCAAAGCCGGTTCTGCCGCACGCCTCGACGCGGTTCTCTTCGAAACCGAGGAAGGTCAGCTGGCCATGGACCTGCTGGTTTCCTACTTTACCGAGATGGCACCGGCAATCAATGACCTGTGTCTCGAAATGGTGGAAAAAGTCGGGGATCATGATGCCGAGGCCAAGCTGAGGATTTATGCGAAGGTTGCGCACATCCACAAAGACTCCCCGCTGATCGGGCTTTACCTGGCAACGCTGCTCTGGGTCGAAGAGTTCAACGAAGAAGACCTCGCCACCGTCGAAGCGCTGGCGGCGGATCTTGCCGCAACGACAGAGGAATAGCAGGCCTACCTGCCGGAGCCGCCCATGAGTCTCACCACAATCGCCACAAGCCTCGCCTGGGGGCTGGCTTGCGGTTACCTGTCCAGCCGCATCCTCGACAGCCTCCTGGGTATGGGGTTCTGCCTGCACGCTCTGCTCACCTGGCGCTGGAAGCGCCTGGCGGGCAAGGTGGCCACGGGGATGGTCAAGCCCGAAAGCAGTTTCAGCCTGCTGTTGAAGCTCACCCTTTGGGCTCTTTTCTTCACGGCGCTGCTGCGTTTCGGTGACGACTTCGCCCGCTACGACCTGCGCTTCGAATATTCCGGAAGTAGCGGCCTGCTCTTTTTTCTGGCCGCCGCGGCGCTGGTCCTCGGCCGCCTGCCGGCCACCCGGCGCAGGCTGGTTCACTACTGGCGGCTGAGCCACCAGGTCGATTACGCCGAGCGGCGACGCCGAACGCAGCTGCTGCGATAAACACGCAACAAGGGGAATGGCTCCGCAGGTGCCGCTCCCCCACTGAAAACACCCCGTTGAGCCGGCCCAAAAACTAAATATCCCACAAGAATTAGACAGGCAGGCAGAATTCAGGTAAAACTAGTCACTCATATCAATCTATGAAGGAGAGAATCATCATGGCTAAAGCAAGCGCCCGTCACATCCTCGTTCCCAGCGAGGCCGACTGCATCACCCTGAAGAACCAGATTGAAGCCGGCAGCGATTTTGCCGACGTCGCCAAGCAGTATTCCAAATGCCCCTCCGGCAAGCAGGGCGGCGAACTCGGCGAATTCTCCCCCGGCCAGATGGTTCGCGAGTTCGACGAAGTGGTTTTCTCCGGCGAAGTCGGCAAGGTGCTCGGCCCGGTCAAGACCCAGTTCGGTTATCACCTGATCGAGATTACCAAGCGAACCGCATAGTTTTTTTTACCGAGAACAGATCCGGAGCCATTTTCGGAGCGCAACTCGGAACGGATCAAAACAAAGCCGCACGGTCGCAGCAAGCGGCCGGCGGCTTTGCCATTTGCCCCCCAACAGAAGAGCCATCCATGATGCCAACCGCCTTTGCCAGCCTCCCGCTCCCCCCTTCGATGCTGCGGAATATTGCTGCCCTCGGCTACAGTGAGATGACCCCGATCCAGGCCCACAGCCTGCCGCCGATACTGGCCGGGAGCGACGTGATCGCGCAGGCCAAGACCGGCAGCGGCAAGACCGCCGCCTTCGGCATCGGCCTGCTGGCGAAACTGGTGGCGGCCCGCTTCTGCGTGCAGGGGCTGGTCTTGTGCCCGACCCGCGAACTTGCCGACCAGGTCGGCAAGGAGCTGCGGCGACTGGCCCGCTTTGCCGATAACATCAAGATCCTCACCCTCTGCGGCGGCGTCCCCTTCGGCCCGCAGCTCGGCTCCCTCGAACACGGCGCCCATATCGTGGTCGGCACCCCGGGGCGCATTCTCGACCACCTGCGGCGCGGCAGCCTCGAGCTGAAAGCCCTGCGGACGCTGGTTCTCGATGAAGCCGACCGCATGCTCGACATGGGCTTTGCCGAGGATCTCGCCAGCATCGTCGCCGCCACGCCGAAAAATCGACAGACCCTGCTCTTCTCGGCCACCTACCCCGAGACAATCGCCGCCATGAGCGCGACGGTGCAGCGCGAACCGGTCATGGTGAAGGTCGAGGCGATCCATGAAAGCGGGCAGATCGAGCAGCTCTTCTTTATGGTGGAGAGCGGCAAGCGGATGGCCGCGGTGGCACGGATTCTCGGCCATTACCGGCCGGAATCGACCCTGGTCTTCTGCAATACCAAGCTGGAGTGCCAGGAAGTCGCCGATGCGCTGAGCGAGCGCGGCTTTTCGGCCCTGGCGATGCACGGCGACCTGGAGCAGCGCGAGCGCGACCAGGTGCTGGCCCGCTTTGCCAACAAGAGCGCGTCGATTCTGGTCGCTACCGATGTCGCGGCGCGCGGTATCGATATCAAGGAACTGACCGCCGTCATCAACTACGAGCTCACCCGCGACCCGGAGGTGCACATCCACCGCATCGGCCGTACCGGTCGCGCCGGCGAGCAGGGGCTGGCCTTAAGCCTGGTGACCGCTGCCGAGAGCCGGCGGGCGGCGGCGATTGAAGAGGTTCTCGGCGAAGCCGTCCCCCGCGCCGAACTCGATACCCTGGCCATGCCCTCAGCCACCCCTTTTGAAGCGCCGATGGTGACCCTGTGCATCGACGGCGGCCGCAAAAACAAGGTGCGCCCCGGCGATATCCTCGGCGCCCTCACCGGCGAGGCGGGCATTGCCGCAAGCGAAGTCGGCAAGATCAACGTCTTCGATTTCCACAGCTACGTCGCTATCCGCCGGGCCAGCGCCAGGCACGCCCTGGCGCGCCTGAGCGCGAACAAAATCAAGGGACGTTTCTTCAAGATCCGTCAATTCAGTTGAGGGTTCCGGGGACTGGCTCCACAGGTGCCTGTCCCCTAATGGCACAGGAAAAGTCCCCTCTCCCCCCTCAAGGCCTTCAGCGCGCCCCTCGATAAATTCGAGTCGAGCTTCCTGCCCTCGTTTTCTGATTTTTTTAGTTTATAGTTTACACATTGCAAACATCTCAAACATTGCAATGCGTATACATCATCAGCTATGGTAGGCGCTGTGAATTCAAAGACAATCCACATACTCCTGGTTGAAGACTCGGAAATGCACGCCAACCTGATCGGGGAGTCGTTGTGCGCCTGCAGTGCGCGCATCCGTCTGACCACCGTCGCCACCCTGGCGGCGGCCCGTGCTTTTCTGGCCGACCACGTTCCAGACCTGGCCCTGGTCGATCTCATGCTCCCCGACGGCAAAGGGACCGAGCTTCTTTGCGCTGATCGCGAGCAGGCCGACTTTCCCGTGGTGCTCCTGACCGCCTCCGGCGACCAGCAGACTGCCGTCGAGGTCATGAAGGCCGGTGCGCTGGACTACCTGGTAAAAGGCGGGATGACCCTGGCCGAACTCCCCAGGGTCGTCGATCGCACCCTGCGCGAATGGGGTCACATCGTTCGCCGGCGGCAGGCGGAAGAGGCGTTACGGCAAAACGAAGAAAAATATCGCCAGCTTTTCGATAACATGCAGGAGGCTGTGGCTATCGACCGGATCATGTATGATCCGGAAGGCCGCCCGGTCGACTGGCTGGTGACAGACATCAATCCCGCCTACGAGGAAATTCTCGGCATCCCCCGAGAAAAAGCGCTTGGCCGACGGGCCAGTGAGCTTTACGGAGAGACGCTCGATCTGGAGCCTATTCTCAGCGTTTATGCCGATGTGGCCGCAACCGGAAAGCCGGCGCAACTGGAGTTCTTCTTCCCCATTTCCCAGAAGCACATCCTGGTTTCGGTCTTCTCCCTGGGCGGCGGCCAGTTTGCCACCCTGACCCGGGACATTACCGCGCGCAAGCGCATGGAGCTCGAGCAGGAACGCCTGCTGGCGGAACAGGAGGCGACCCTCAACGCCATCGCCGACGCGGTGATCATCTACGATCCCGTCGGCATGATCCGCCACATGAATCCGGCGGCTGAAAAGATGCTCGGTTATTCACCCGCGGATCGAAGCAAGGCCCTGGAGGAACGCATCTCCCGGTTCAAGGTCGAGACGCCCGAGGGCGAGCCTTTTGATCTGCAGGAAACCATGCGCCGGGCGGTCGCGGGCGAAACCATGCGGGGTGTCATCGCGGTGCTGCGCCGCCCCGGGGGCAAGGACCTCTGGATGTGCAACAGCGCCGCCGCCATTTATACCCCGGACGGGATAAGGGTGGGAGCCGTCGGAACCTCAGCGGACATTACCGCCCTGCACGACCTGCAGGCGGAGAGGGACCTGTATCTGCACACGATCTCCCATGACCTGCGCACCCCCCTGACCATCATCCAGGGGTATGCGCAACTGCTGCAGGAGGCCTCGAGAATAGACACTGGGGAAGAGCAGCATCGGCTGGCCTGCGATGAAATAGTGCAGGGCACCCAGAGGATGACCCGGATGATCGAGGATTTGGTCGAAACAGCACGTGTGGATGGGGGCCCGCTCACGCTGGAGAAGGAGGCGGTGAATGTCGAGGCCTTTTTCCACCAGCTGGTGGCGAGTCATGCAGGGATCATCGATAAGGAACGTTTGCGGATTGAGACAGCCGAAAGCCTGCCCGAGGTCCCTGCCGATCGACACCGCCTGGAGCGCATCCTGGTTAACCTGCTGAGCAACGCCCAGAAATATTCCCCGCCAGGAAGTTCAGTCCGACTGCGGGCGCAAGCCGGGAAAACGGAGGTCATCATCTCGGTGAGCGACCACGGCCAGGGAATTGACCCGAAAGATCAGCCGCACATCTTCGAGCGTTTCTACCGACCCGAAGGCTCCAGGCGCCGTGACAGTGTCGGGCTCGGTCTCTACATCACCCGGATGCTCGTTGTGGCCCACGGGGGGCGCATCTGGGTCGAGAGTGCTCCGGGCAAGGGGAGCACCTTCTTCTTTACCCTGCCTGCCGCCTGAGCTCAACCGTCCCGCCAGCATCCTCGGAGCCCACACCGCCGATCAGCTCCAGGCTCAGCTGCGCACCAATGAAATCAAAGGTCGTTTTTCAAGATCCGTCAATTCAGCTGATGTTGTCCAAAGACTGGCTCCGCTGCTGCCTGCCCCCCCTTTCTGCTTTGACAATACGCCCTCCCCCCTTGACTTTGCCAACCCCTGCTCGGTCTCTTCAACACAGTTGCATATCCCGTCATGGCAGTTATATTTTCAAAGCACCGCTCCATATGGATTACATCAGAAAGGGGCAATAAAAAGATGCTCGAACGGATCGCTTTGGTCGTGCTGGCTCTCCTTGCTATCTCAACAGGCACCGGCCAGGCAGCAGAGATGATGGAATCGTCACTTGAATTCAGGACCGGTTACCGCAAGGACAAGATCGACTGGAACATAGCCGATGTGGACAACCTTCCGAATATTCTTTCAGAACTGACCTGGGATGACCTTGAAATTTACGATGTCGAGGTTTCCGGCAAATTGCAAATCCCCTTCCACAATCGCTACGATGCCGACGCGGTGCTGAAAGGTTCGCTAGGGTATGGCTGGATTTTCGATGGAGAAAACCAGGATTCTGACTATGACGGCAATAATCGATCTCAAGAATATTCAAGGTCGAACAACGACACCGATGGCGATAACGTTCTTGACGCTTCGATAGGGGGCGGGTTTCGGTTCCGCATGCTGGATGGACGCCTCGCACTGACCCCCCTTGCGGGGCTGTCATACCACGAACAGAATCTCAACATCACGGATGGGGTACAAACCCTTGCCACACCTTCACGCACGCCCCCATTGGGAGCGTTTCCAGGTCTTGACAGCAGTTATGAAACCGAGTGGAGAACGGGGTGGATTGGCATTGATCTCGACTATCAGGCAGGGGCCGCTACACACCTGTTCGGCTCAGCGCAATACCATTGGGCCGATTTCTCAGCGGAAGCGGTCTGGAACCTGCGAAACCGCGGTACGGACGCCTTGGCCCAGAGCCCTAGCTTCAGGCATGCGGCCAATGGAAGCGGGGTGGTGCTTGCGGCCGGAGTGGTCATGAATCTTACGCCGCGCTGGACAATCGATCTGGTTGGCGACTATCAGCACTGGGAGACGGATCGGGGAACGGACACCATCTTCCTCGCCGATGGCACGATCGGAAAAACCTACCTGAACGAAGTCAACTGGAAATCTTCCTCGTTGAGCCTTGGTCTGAAATACCGGTTTTTTTGACCCAAAAAAATCGACAAGCTCCTGGTCGAGAAGCCTGTCCCGTTTACCTGGATAACCAGTACTTGCCTGCTGGTGCCTGCCCCTCCAAGCGATTCCCGCCTCTATAGTCTTTTCCGGATCGAAAACAGGTCGAAAAACAGGTTTACAGACCATACTCGCTCTTTAAGCTGAAAAATGTAGCATCTCCAACGCGTTTCCTTTTATCATGAGGGGCACCGGTGAGCGAAACCGCCTGACCGGCCAAGTCGGACACCAAGGAGCAGGCCATGAAAGCAGCGAGAACCCAGGGACAGCTCGAGGCTGAAATCAGCGATGCGGTTATTCGATTCGAAAAAGAATATATGGGACGAGGACCGCTTGAAACCAAGACCTATATCATTGACGACCTGGTCGTCGTGCGCCTGAAGGGGGTGCTGACGCGCCCCGAATGCCAGCTGGCCGAATCGAATGACGCCTACAACGGTCGGGAGCTGATCAAGCGGATGCGGCATGCGCTCCTCGAGAAAGGGCGCCCGTTGCTGGATGCCGTGGTAAAGGACGTTCTCGGGGTGTCGGTCCGCAGCCTGCATACCGACCTGAGCACCGTCACCGGCGAGCGGGTCATTATTTTCTCCCTTGTAGCCCCGCCGGACATCAGCAACACTTGAAAGGTCTTGACAGGCGGCCACGAAAACTATAATTTCTGCGACTCAAAGGCATAAGCTGCAGAAGGCCAATCAGGCAAGCTGAAGACCAAACCATGCACGACCCAATCCGGGGCATGGCTCTTGTGCCGCAACAAAAGTCTAAGTCAGATTTAAGATCCGCGTCCGGCGGCTTTTAAACTCAATGGGGCTGTGAGTGCTTTTAACGCATTCGCAGCCCTATTTTCATTTCAGGCTGGCGACGCGGCCACCAAGGATGCCCCATGAAAGGCGCGACCCTCTCCACCGATATCCATGCCGCTTGCGAACTGCTGCGGGCCGGCAAGGTTGTTTCCTTCCCCACCGAAACAGTCTACGGCCTGGGGGCCGACGCCGGCAATCCCCTGGCCGTGCGCGGCATCTTCGAGCTGAAGGGGAGACCTGCGGACCACCCGCTCATTGTCCATCTCGCCGACTCGGCAAGCCTTGCTCAGTGGGCCAGCGAGGTCCCTGAAGACGCCTACCGCCTGGCGGAGCACTTCTGGCCGGGCCCGCTGACACTCATTCTGCCGAAAGCCGCTGCGGTTCCGCTGGAGGTGACCGGGGGGCAGGACACGATCGGCCTGCGGGTTCCCGACCATCCCCTGGCCCTCGAACTGCTGCGAACCTTCGGCGGCGGCCTGGCGGCGCCGTCAGCCAACCGGTTCGGACGGATCAGCCCGACCAGCGCGAATCACGTTCGCGACGAGCTGGGGGACCGGATCGAGATGATCCTGGACGGGGGCGACTGTCAGGTCGGTCTCGAATCGACAATCATCAGCCTGGTGGATAACATCCCGCGCCTGCTGCGCCCTGGCGGAATTCCCGCCGCGGAGGTTTCAGCCGTGCTCGGAGGGCGGTTGGAATTCTCCTCCCCGGCCCATTCCAGGGTCCGGGCGCCGGGCATGCTCTCCTCCCATTACGCGCCGACCACCCCGCTGGAGCTGTGTCCGGGCGAGGAACTCTGGCCGCGGGTGCACGCTTTGATCAAAAATGGAGAAAGACCGGCCGTCATGACCCTTGCCCCGGCCGGACGCGGGTTAGAGGTCGAACCCGGCATAGCTCGGGTCGTCATGCCCTCAACGCCGCGGGAATACGCCCGGCAACTCTACGCCACCCTGCGCACCCTCGATGCGGGCGGCCACAGCCGCCTGCTGGTCGAAATACCGCCCGCCACCGGCGAGTGGCTGGCTATTCAGGATCGCCTGCGCCGCGCTGCGACGCCGGCCTAACCATCACCCCCACACAGGAGTACAAAAATGAGCTCAACCGCGATTCACACTGAAACAGAAAACCGCATCCTGGTCGGCATTCTCACCGGCAGCCCCAACGACCTTCCTAAAGTGGTCAAGGTGCGCGACACCCTGGACGAACTCGGAATCCGCAGCGAAATCATCGTCGCCTCGGCCCACCGCACCCCGGACAAGGTCCTCGCCTACCTCGACCGTGCCCACGCCGAAGGGGTGCAGGTGCTGATCGGCTGCGCCGGTGTGGCCGCCCACCTCGCCGGGGTCATCGCCGGCCACACCCGCCTGCCGGTCATCGGCCTGCCCCTGGGCAACGGCCCCCTCTCCGGCCTGGACAGCCTGCTCTCCACCGTGCAGATGCCCCCCGGCGTGCCGGTAGCCACCGTCGCCATCGACGGCGCCCGCAACGCGGCCGTCATGGCGGCGCGGATTCTGGCCCTGAAATACCCGGCCATTGACCAGGCCCTTGAGCAGATGGCAAAGCGCGAACGCCAGCGTTACGACCTCACTGCCGACGAAGCGCTGGCCGCCCTGGCCACCAAGCCCTGCTGCTAAGCTCGGTATAAGCGGACCGTTGACCAGCGGTCATCGACAGTCAAGTTAAGCCACTCGCCATAGGAGGTTCACGTGAAGGATGTAAAGGAATTCGTCGCCGGCTTTCAGCGTTTTCAAAGCGGCGCCGTCGGTCCGGACACCGAACTGTTCGACGAACTCAAGCAGGGGCAAACCCCTCGGGCCCTCCTTATCGGCTGCAGCGACTCGCGGGTCGATCCGGCGATTCTCACCGACTGTGCCCCGGGCGACCTGTTCGTGGTACGCAACGTCGCCAACCTGGTGCCGCCCTGCCAGACCGACGCCAGTTACCACGGGGTCAGCGCCGCCCTCGAATACGCCGTGTGCCACCTCATGGTCGGGCACATCATTGTGCTGGGGCACTCCCAGTGCGGGGGGATCAATGCGCTGATGTCGGGGACCTGCAGCAACGACGAGCACTCCTTCATCGGCCGATGGGTCAAGATCGGCGAACGGGCCAAGCAGAAGGTGCTGCAGGGGCTCCCCGAGAAATCGCCGGAAATGCAGCAGCGCGCCTGCGAACAGGCGTCGATTCTGCTCTCCCTTGACAACCTGATGACCTTCCCCTGGCTGCGGCAACGCGTAGAAGAGGGCTCGCTGGCCCTGCACGGCTGGTATTTTGATCTGCAGGCGGGATCGCTGCTGGGTTATTGCCCAGACTCGGGAAGCTTTGATCCCCTGGTTTAAACACGGCCTGCTTTGTATCATTTTCAAAATGAGAGGGGCACTGCCGGCTGGCAGTGCCCCTCTCTGTTGTCGGCGTTGATTTTTGTGGGGGCGAAGGGAGGGTCGACTCGGCCCGGGAACCGAACCGCGGGCCGAAATTACTGATAGGGAATAAAATCGCTGTACGGCTCCAGCGCTTCGGCATCGGAGTATTTGTTGGTAACCTTCCATTCCCCCCCTTCCATGACCAGGGTGTAGGGGAGCAGAAACTGATCACCGATATCGTCGGTGATCCGGACCACCAGCACCCTGGCATCGAGATAATCAAGCGTCTCGGTAATGGCCCCCTCGACAAAACCACTGCGGAATATGGCCAATTCAGCCATGGGGTCGAGTTGGTTCCTCTCGAAATCGGCCTTTTTTTCAGCAGCGGCCGCTTCCGTCAGAGTCTGGTAATGCCACTCAAGGTCCTCGGCCATGTAAGCCGAGAAAAATGAATTCAAGGCGTTTTCCGGCGTGTCATAAGTGGCCTGCCCCTTGTCGAAAATGACAATCTGCCCATGGGGCGCCGCATAGGAAACCGTTGCCATCATACCTACCAGCAGCACAAGAAATCCGGCAACTATTCTGTTGGCCATCGGGGAAACCTCCGTGTCAGTTCATCATGGAAAGGGCTGAAGGGGACAGACTTTTTCTGTTTTGGAACATCCAGACGGCATTATCCCCGTCAGTAAAGCCGAGACACCCCTTCTTACCCGGCAAAAACCGTCTCGAGCGTACTCTCCACCACATCCGAAATGACGCCAGAAAGCGGCGGATCACTGAGCAGTTTTCGAGCCTTGGCCTCAAACTCCCGGTAGGTCGGAGAACCGAAGGTCTTGTACTTATTCAAGGCGCCAAGAAAAAGCAGGCGCCGCGCTCGGGCAGGGTGTCGATGGCATGCAGATGCCGCGCTGCCTCAAGAACTTCGGCGAACATCTCGTCGTTCAATGCAGAAAGGATCACGCCGTAGAGTTCGTCGGCATCGTCCCAGTGCTGGCGCAGATTGTCCGGCAGCAAGTCGCCCGGTCCACAAAGAGTTCGCGGCCGTACTCGTCGAAAATCTGGATGAGCTCGGGGTCGGCGCGCATCTCCTCGGCCGTGCGCTCTGGCTCGGGCGCAGGCTTGGGGGCATCCTTGCGGGACAGCTTCTTGAAAAACGACATTCAGTCTCCTCACATCAGTAGTTGGGCAGGAACCCAGGGACATCGAGGCACAAGGTCATATACTGCATTGCTTCATGGCGGCCAAAACAGAAAAACCGCCCCCCCGGTATTCACACCGGTAACAGGCGGCCATTAATTGCACCTTGGCGATATCGAATCTCATCCCATCCCCCCAACACCATTAAACAACAGAATCATGAAGATACGTTCAGGATCCTGTTGTGTCAAGTCACGAGGGGTGAGCTGCTGGAAAACCGCTCGGGGGAAAAACCGGTCCCGCTCTATTTATCACTACTGCGCGATTAATTGATCTGTTGCTGCTCCCCTCTTTCTGCTTTTTGACCCAGGTCATATCGCTTCAGAGGTCACAGCGCTTACTATGGGATTATCCACTGGGTACCATACACCCGCTTTCCAACCATACGTAAATTGACAAGGAGCAGAAACCATGAGTAATTGTGCATGCGGCGGCGGACATCACGCCGGTGGGGGCGGCCCTTTCGCCGAAGGGAAAGAGCTGGTCGAATTTGTGGCCCAGGCCCACGGCGGCGGACTGCGAAATGCACCGATCTCCGGCGGTGGCCTGGCCACAACCTGCCAGGGCTGTGGCACCCCGTTCACCTTAGTTACCTTTGTCGGCGCCTGCCCAAAGTGCGCCGGGATTCATGCCGTGGCCCCGCCACGCAGCGACGATGCGACCAACATCCAGTTTGCCGGAGACGGCTACCGGCTCCCCTGATTAGAGAATAAGGTGATTGCCTCGTCACCGGAAGTTTTACCCGCCGGGTTAAGCAAGACCGACTTTCTGTCATTTTTCGTCACAAATAAAGGGGCACAGCCGTATGGCAGTGCCCCTTTATTTGTCGGCGTTGCAGACTGGAGGCAACATTATTTTCTGCGACCTCTTGCATCTAAGGCGAGACGATAAACACCAGGCGATCCGAATCTTGAGCCGTTTTACCATCGCTCCGCAGCCCTTCTACGCTCAATTCCAGAACATTGCGACCCGACTCAAGGGGGAGAGCAACAAACTGTCTCGACCCGGGGAAGGGCTCGAACAACAGACGAATATCCTTCTTATTGAGCGTTGCCGTAAATGTGGCCGGATCGATGGTCCCCCCATAATAGATCTGCAAATCAAAGGAAGTAATCCCTTTTTCCATGGTCGTTGTAGCCTCTTGCGGCTGATGATACCCAAGGAAGGCATTGACATCGGCTGGCCGTTGGCCATGCCCGAAATATAATTTGGGAATAAAATCACTGTACGGCTCCAGCGCTTCATCATCGGAGAATTTGTTGGTAACCTTCCAGTCGCCCCCTTCTTTGACCAGAGTATAGGGTATGAGGAATTGGTCGCCAAGATCGTCAGTGATCCGGACCACCAGCACCCTGGCTTCGAGATAATCAAAGGTCTCGGTAATGGTCCCCTGGACAAAACCACGGCGAAACATGGCCAATTCAACCATCGGGTCGAGTTGATTTTCCTCATTGTCGGCTTTTTCCACCGCAGCGCTCTCTGCGGTCAGGGTCTGAAAGTACCACTTCAGATCCTCGGCCATGCAGGCCGAGAAGAATGAGTTCAAGGCGTTTTCCGGGGTATCATAAGCGGCCTGTCCCTTGTCGAAAATGACGATCTGCCCATTGGGCGCCGCCAGAGAAACCGTTGCCCCCACACATAAAAGTAGCGCAAAAAGTCCTGTAAATACCCTGTTGGCCATCTTGAAAACCTCCGGGTCAGTTCACCATAAATGTTCAGTAATATTAAACAACAGGTCACGCCATCAGGCAGTTTCCGCTTCTTCAGCAAACATCAGCCAAGGCGGCACCGGGCAGCCGAGGGCATCAGCGACCGCCCGGAACAATTCGGCCTCGGCGATCTGGACGGTCTGGTCATACAGCAGAGTTTCCAGGCAGGCAGCCAGCAGCTTGCGCTTGATCAGGCCGCTGGTCGCCGCCAGGGATGCCAGGGCCTGGCTGAGGCTTGAAGGTTCACAATCCTTTGCCGCAAGAAATTCAAAATCGACCTTGGGCTCAAGGAGAATCCGCCTTCCGTGCTCGAAGGCCTGTGCCGCCAGACCTTCGTCCCTGTGGCCGCGACGGGCCAGCAACGAAAGGACACAGGAACATTCCCACACCACCCCCCGTATCCCATAGATCTGCACCAGTTGCCGGCGAGGCCCGGAAAAACGGGCCTCAAGATGGCGCAGCAGAGCCTGTTCCAGGGCAAACTCAAAGAGGCTGCGTTTGCCGTCGGCACCACACAGCTTCTGCACACACGTCTTGAATACCCGGTACTGCTCGGCCGAGAGGTGGCGCAATGCCGGCAGGGCCAGATCCATCAGGGGCAGTCGCAGCTGGGGGGAAAGCTCTTCGAGGTGGGCGTTCAGGCGCTCGACTTCCGCAACGACCCCCTGGTACTCGTCGGCACTGAGGATGTCCAGTTGCCGGTCGCGGATTTTCGAGTCCCGATCCAGCAGCAGGGCATAGATCAGGGCGGAGGCGCCCCGCAGTTCTCGGGCCGCGGTTGTCACCTCCTGGGGCAGTCCGGCCAGCAGGCGTCGCGCCAGTGCGGCATGTTCCTGCAACGGCGCTCCGATGGTCGCCAGGATGGCGGCCGCGGCAGCGCCACTGACGACCGGGACCTTGTCGGCAGGGCGTCGGAAGCCCTGACTCGCCCTGACAATCGGCATCGGTTCCGGGACAGGAAGAGCCGAGACCACAGGAAAGACACCGTCAAAGCCGGGATCGAGTTGAAGGATGCGCTCGGACAGCGGCGGGTGGGTCGACAGGCTGGCGAGCCAGCTCTGCCCCAGACCGCTGCTGAAATACATGTGACTGGCTTCCATCGCCTGGGGATGGCTGATGTGCCCCTCGCCACTGAGGCCGCCTATTTTCTTGAGGGCTCCGGCCAGCCCTAAGGGATTGCGGGTATACTGGACCGCCGACGAGTCGGCGAGGTATTCGCGCTGGCGGGAGATGGCGCTCTTGATCAGGTTGCCGAGAAGCACCCCCAGATACCCCAGCAGGTAGAGGGAAAAACCGAGCACGATGACGGCACCGCCGCTGCGGCTGCGCGTCCGCCCCAGACCGCGCACCAGGCCTTCGCCGACCAGGGCGATCAGCAGCAGGCCGTGCAGCCAGCCGATCAGGCGCAGGTTGATCAGGGTGTCCCCGTTGAGAATGTGACTGAACTCGTGGGCGATCACCCCCTGGAGTTCGTCGCGGTCGAGCAGATGCAGGGCGCCTCTGGTTACCGCGATCACCGCGTCATCGTAGCCGAATCCGGCGGCGAAGGCATTGATGCCCCGCTCCCGCTCCATGACATAGACCTCGGGGACGGGAACGCCGGAGGCAATCGCCATCTCCTCGACCACGTTCAACAGGCGGCGCTCTTCGGGCACCTCGGTGACGGTTGCAACGAGGCGACCGCCGAGCATTTCCGCGACCCGGAATCCCCCCTGGTTCAACTCGCGGATCTTGTAATACGACCCACCGAGAATGACCACAGCCGTGGTCGCGCCGACCGCCAAAAACATGGCCGGATCCCACAGCGGCAGGGGGATGCCCTCGAGCTTGTTCAGCTGCAGCCAGAGATAGGCCACCCGCACCGCCAGGTAGACGCAGACGATAATCAGCGAAACGGCCAGGGCGAAGAGCAACAGCAGCTGCCCGGTCTTCTGGCGGGCCCTTCTCTGCCGGGAAAAAAAATCAAGCATGCCGGTTTCCGGGATCAGGTGAAGGAGACTTGCGGCGCCGCCGCCTCTTCGGTGGACTCAAGCTCAAGCAGGGTCGCCGGGCTGAAATTGAAAAACCCGGAGACAATATTGCTGGGAAAAACCTCGCGGGCCGTATTGTAGAACATGACGGCATCGTTAAAGGCCTGACGGGCGAAGGCGATCCGGTTTTCGGTGGAGGTCAGCTCTTCGCTGAGCTGCGCCATGGTATTGTCGGCCTTCAGCTCGGGATAGGCCTCCACCAGCGCGAACAATCGCCCGAGAGTGCCGCTCAGGGCCCCTTCAGCCCCCATCAGGCCGGCGATGGCCGCCTGATCCGCCGGATTGGCTGAGGCCTTCTTTTCAGCGGAAGCCGCCTGATTGCGGGCGGTGATGACCGCCTCGAGTACTTCCTTTTCGTGCTTCAGGTAGCCCTTTGCCGTCTCCACCAGGTTGGGGATGAGATCGTAGCGCCGCTTGAGCTGAACAGCGATCTGGGCAAAGGCGTTCTTGAACTGGTTTCTCAGCTGCACCAGCCGATTGTAGAGCCAGATGACGTAAAAAATCAGCAGGGCCGACATGGCAAGCATGACAAGAAGAACGATTCCCGTGGCACTCATAATACCTCCTTGAGCGATGTTGTCTCTCAGCGAAAGAACTTGCGTTAAAGATCAAGGAGCGAAACGCACCTTAGATGACAGGCGGGGCGCCTGAATTCCAGATTGATATACGCGTTCATTTTTCACCCAACATTATCTCCTCCGGGCACTCCCCCTCCGGTGAAAACCAGCCCTCTTCGATAAAATCGGTATCGGTGATCTGCCCCAGTTGCCGTTTCATGTATTTCCCTTCGGCCGACACCGCGACATCGCCGTTGGGCAGGTAGATTTCGCCCGTCCCTTCAAACATCCGGCCGTTGTCTTTGGTGATGCGGCCGATCGCCTTGAGAGCCACCCCGAGCGGCACCGGCTTCTTGTATCGCACCTGCAGGTCGACGGTCACGCCGAAGGTGTTCTGATCGTAAAAGGACATGATCGCCCGCCCGATCGTTTCGTCGAGGATGGCCGCCGAGATGCCGCCATGGGTCACGCCGGGATAACTCTGGTGTTCTTTGCGCGGCTGAAACAGCCCGATCACTTCGTTGGCGGCGGTCTGGTAGAACCGGGTCTTAAGCCCGAACGGGTTTTCGGTGCCGCAGATCATGCAGTCTTTGGAGATATTCTGGCTTTTGATGATTTTGTGGCTCATCGGTATCCTTCGGCTTCGGCTGCCTGTTAAAACCAGGTACTGCCGGGCTCCAGCGATTTCCCATCCGGCCGGCTCTGGGTTATGAGATCGATCCGTTTCTGTTGTTCTTCCGAATAAACTGTCAGTTCCTTCAATTGCCAGCCCTCAATCTCTTTGCTGGCAAAGACATGAGCGGTGGCCTCCCCCTTGGGGCCGGCTATGGTGTAACTCAAAACGGCCCGCCCCGTCCCACCGCTGGCCTGGACGTTGCCGATAATCAACAAGCCGGGAGAAACCGGTTCGCCAACCAGTTCGATCACCTGCGGATCATGTTGCAGCACGTCAAGCGAGAGCCTGTAGGCGTCGCTGTATTTCATGATGCCGGTGATTAAAAAGAAGAAGGCCGAAAGACTGACAACGACAATAATCAAGCCGGAGATCGCCCAGCGCTTCTGGGTCGCCTTGAAATGCTCGACACTCTTCCAGGTTTTATTCTGCCAGGCCCACTGGTTGCCCTTCGCACCGAGCACGAACGGCATCACCATGCCGACCAAGGGGACGAACATGAGCAGCGCGATAAAGGTGCTGTTGCCGACCCCCCAGATCCAGTTAAGCAAGAAGGCGCCCCAGTTCCACCCCCGGATGGCTTCGGGAACGGGCGTGCCTTTGCCCTGGCCGGAGTTGTTTTCACACACAAATTCAAAATCCAAAATCCGCTCCATCGATTATCGGGATCACGCTCAAGACTCACTGATGCCGTAATTAAGTTTGCAATGAGAAGCAGGCTACGCCTTACAATTGGCACAGGTCAACCAGAAAACCCGCAAAAGTCCCCTTGCCCTCATCTGTCATTAACTGCTAAATTAACGGAACAGCCCCTAGAGACAATCCGCCCCAGGAGACTTCATGACCGGCTCACAGACCAATAAAGACGATCAACTCGTCGCCCAGATGCGCAAAGAGGAAGACGCGCGCCAGGCCGGATACCGGGAAAAAGCCCTGAAACTCTTCCCCCACGTCTGCGGCCGCTGCACCCGCGAGTTTGAGGGCAAGAAGCTACGCGAGCTGACGGTGCACCACCGGGACCACAACCACGACAACAATCCGTCCGACGGCAGCAACTGGGAATTGCTGTGCCTCTACTGCCACGACCATGAGCATACCCGCGGCATCCAGGAGCAGCGCAGCGCAGACACCTCAGCGGGCCGCCCGGACAAACCCTCGCTGGCTCACTCCCCCTTTGCCGCGCTTGCTGAGCGGTTCAAGAAATCCTGAAGTCCTGGGGGGACGCTAGGCTCCCCCTAGTTTCTTCAACTCCGCCAGAATCCTCACCATCGCCAACGTATCCAACCTACAATACGCCAGCAGGTCCCGCCGAATTTCCGCCAAACGCGTCGGATCCTCCGTCGTACACATTTCACGATAG
>NZ_JBFHGD010000024.1:0-23406 GCF_041583255.1 Trichloromonas sp.
CAGGTGCCGATTAACCGCAGGTTTCCGGCTGGTCGGAGTCGGCAGCGTGGTCGAACAGGAACTGCTGCACGTCTTTGATGTCCTGCTCCGACATCCCGGCTTTGGCGCCGCATGCATGACCTTTTTCTTCAAAGAAGCGGTCCCATTGGGCCTGGGTCTTTTTGAGGGGGGTCATCGGGCCGCCTTCAGCGCCTTCGACATGGCAGGTCTTGCAGTTCTTCTTGTACAGGTACTTGCCTTTTTTGGGGTTTCCGCCTTCGGCGGCAATGGCTGCAGAAGCGCAAAGGGCTGCGATGGAAAGGATGGCGATGACTTTAGCAATGCGTTTCATACTCTGTTTCCTCCATTGGTTGGGGTCTGTCGCTGTCCGGCGGGGCCGGACCTGCGTCCATGTTGGTTTCTGGTTTGCGGCGTGTCCTGTTATGCAAAACGTTGATTTCGAATATGTCTATTACATGGTCTGTGCCAGTTTTAAATGATTGTGTAGCCTATTTATGAAAATATCGTGTTTTTCATATGTTGTAATTGCTTGCGAGATTTTATGTGGACGGTGTAATGGTTTTTTCCGGTTATTTGCCTGACTGTGGCATCGACGTGGTCGGTTAATTGACGGAAGCGATGTCGGCGAATTGACCATATCGCGAAATTTCGCGCATAATTGACAACCGGAATCAAGCTGAAGGGGTGTTTGCAGGTATTGGACCAAACTGCACCGGTAATTGTGGAAATGTGGCCGGGCCGACGGGTTTCATTTAGTTGTGGAAGTCGTCGGCGAAAACGATTAGACTTCGACTTTTTCAAGCGCCTTTCACAACATAGTATATATAGGAGGTTTTCGAACCGATGAGCAGCGAAGGAAACAAGATCATCTATTCGATGATCCGGGTCAGCAAGTTTTACGACAAGAAGCCGGTTCTCAAGGACATTTCACTTTCGTACTTTTATGGGGCCAAGATCGGCGTGCTGGGTCTGAACGGCTCGGGCAAGAGTTCGCTGCTGCGCATCCTGGCCGGCACCGACAAAGAGTTTAACGGCGAGACGATTCTGTCGCCGGGCTATACGGTCGGCTACCTCGAGCAGGAGCCGCTGGTGAACGAAGATCGCACTGTTCGTGAAGTGGTGGAAGAAGGGGTGCAGGAGACGGTCGATCTGCTCAAGGAGTTCGAGGAGATCAACATGAAGTTCGCCGAGCCGATGGACGACGACGCCATGAACAAGCTGATCGACCGGCAGGGGGTGGTGCAGGAGCGCCTCGATGCCCTTGACGCCTGGGATCTCGACAGCCGGCTGGAGATGGCGATGGACGCCCTGCGCTGTCCGCCTGCTGATGCCCAGGTCAGGGTTCTCTCCGGTGGTGAAAAGCGTCGGGTAGCCCTGTGCCGACTGCTGCTGCAGAAGCCGGACATTCTGCTGCTCGATGAGCCGACCAACCACCTCGACGCCGAAAGCGTCGCCTGGCTCGAGCATCACCTGCAGCGCTATGCCGGCACCATCATCGCCGTAACCCATGACCGTTATTTTCTCGACAACGTGGCCGGTTGGATTCTCGAGCTCGATCGCGGCGAAGGGATCCCCTGGAAGGGCAACTATTCCTCCTGGCTGGAGCAGAAGGAGGAGCGTCTGCGCCGGGAGGATCGATCGGAGTCGAACCGGCAGAAAACCCTGGAGCGCGAACTGGAGTGGATTCGCATGTCGCCCAAGGGGCGGCACGCCAAGAGCCAGGCCCGCATCAGTGCGTACGAAAAATTGCTCGGTCAGGACGCCGAAAAGCGCGAGAAGGACCTGGAGCTCTACATCCCGCCGGGGCCGCGCCTGGGCGATATCGTCATTGAGGCCACTGACGTGAGCAAGGCCTATGGCGAGCGCCTGCTGGTCGAAGGCTTGAATTTCCGGCTGCCCCCCGGTGGCATCGTCGGGGTCATCGGGCCCAACGGCGCCGGCAAGTCGACCCTGTTCAGGATGATCTGTGGCCAGGAGAAGCCCGATGCGGGAACGATCCGGGTCGGCGATACCGTGAAGCTGGCCTATGTTGACCAGAACCGCCAGATTGATTCGGACAAGACCATCTGGGAGGAGATCACCGGCGGCCAGGAGCAGCTGCAGCTCGGCAAGCAGCTGGTCAATTCCCGTGCCTACGTGTCCCGCTTCAACTTTTCCGGCACCGATCAGCAGAAGAAGGTCGGCAGCCTTTCCGGCGGTCAGCGCAACCGCGTCCACCTGGCCAAGATGCTCAAAGAGGGCGCCACCGTGCTCCTGCTTGACGAGCCGACCAACGACCTCGATGTCAATACCATGCGCGCTCTTGAGGAAGCGCTGGAGAATTTCGGCGGCTGCGCGGTGGTGATCAGCCATGACCGCTGGTTCCTCGACCGCCTGGCGACCCACATCCTCGCCTTCGAAGGGGACAGTAAGGCGATCTGGTTCGAAGGAAACTACTCCGAGTACGAAGCCGACCGGAAAAAGCGGCTCGGTGCGGCCGCCGACCAGCCGCACCGTATCAAGTACCGCCATCTCACCCGCTGATTCCGTCTTTGTTCCATGGCCCGGGCAGACCGCCCGGGCCGTTCTTTGGGCTCACCTGTCAAGTTGATGATTCTGCGATGCTCTCAAGCTGTTTTTCTGACATTGAAAGCATATGATAATATGGCTATAAAGAAAAAGTCATGAAACGAATATCTATGGTTTCTTTTGTCTAAAAATGGATGTCGTGAGAGTTTTGGCGCATTACATGCTTGCTTCAAAAGGCAGCCCAGAAATGGGTTTTTCAGGTGTTATGACATGGATGTCGTTTGCCCCCCTGGGATAAAAAATGAAGGCAGGATGCCAGATGTTTCAGGTTGATAAAGATGAAAGTCAGACGGCTCAGTCGCTGACGCGTGATTTCGTGCTCCCTGCGGTATTAAGCCGCAAGGCAGAGCTGTTTGCCGACCCGGTAGGGCGATTGATTCTTGCCGCCAGGGCTCGCTGGCTGTTCCTGGCCTTGGTGGCAACCTACGGAGTCTTTGCCGGTACCCTGTACTCGTTCAGCAAGTACGGGTTTTTTCTCAGCCACTGGCAGATCACCCTGATGGTGTTGTCGGTGGCGACCATTGTTTTTTACAATACCGTCTTTCCGCTTTTCTTTAGTCAGACCAGGTTTTACCGTCTGGTCAGCCTGTTTCAGATCTGCCTCGATCTAACCTTTGTCACCGTTCTCATTTATTTCAGCGGCAGCGGCGCCAGCTGGTTCTGGCCGGTCTACCTGCTGGTGACCCTGGAAGCGGCGGTGCTGGTCGAGAAGAAGCAATGCGTCTGGTCGCTCGGAGCCCTGGGGGGGGCGCTGTACGGGGCGGTCCTTGCCGCTACCTATTTTGACATCTTTCCCTATATTTCCATGCCTTTTGTCGACAATACCCTGCATTACGACGGGCTCTACCTGTTTCTGATGTGGTGCTGGGTCTGCCTGCTCAACACCGCGGTGGCGCTGATCGGCGCCTACCTGATGGCGGTTGTGCGGCGGGAGAATCAGGCTGTTCGCGAAAGTGAAGACCGTTTGATCGGCTTTCTCGATTCGGCCAACGATCTCATTTTCAGTGTCAGCTCCGACGGGGCGTTCCTGTATGCCAATCGGGCCTGGAAAGAGACCATGGGGTATGATCCGGATGTCGACCCGCAATTGAATATCGAGGCCATCCTTTCTGAGGATGACCGGGCCAAGTGCTTGGTGGAGATGAAGCGGGTTGTCGAAACCCGTTCGAGTCGCAATCTCGAGGGGCAGCTTGTCTCCCGCAGTGGTCGCCTGGTCGATGTGGAGGGCAATCTCACTTTCAGTCACAAGGATGGAGCGATGGGAACCGTCTGGGCCATTTGTCGTGACGTTACCTCGCGCAAAAAAGCCCAGGAACAGCTTTTCCACATGGCCCATCACGACATGCTGACCAGTCTGCCCAATCGCCTGTTTTTCATCGATCGCCTGCAGCAGGCCAACGCTATCGCCCGGCGCCAGAAAAAGCAGGTCGCCGTTCTGTTTCTCGACCTGGATCGGTTCAAGATCATCAACGACACCCTCGGCCACTCGATCGGGGATATCCTGCTGCAGGAGATTGCCGATCGTCTGAAGACCTGCGTCCGTGAAGTCGATACGGTCGCTCGACTCGGTGGTGATGAATTCACGATCATTCTCAGCAGCATCAACGGGGCTGGTGATGCCGAGCAGGTCGCCGGCAAGGTAATGAAAACGCTGGCTCAGCCCTTTTCGGTAGAGGGGCACGAACTGTTCGTGACCACCAGCATCGGCATCTGCCTGTTCCCGACCGACAGCGACGATCCGGCCAGTCTGATCAAGAAGGCCGATATTGCCATGTACAGCGCCAAGGCCCAGGGGCGCAACAACTACATGTTTTATGATCCGGCCATGGACCATAATGCCGACCGGCGGCTGATTTTGACCAATGGCCTGCGCCGGGCCCTCGATCGGGAGGAATTCTGTATCCACTACCAGCCCAAGGTCGATACCGTCAGCGGGGCAATCACCGCGATGGAGGCGCTGATTCGCTGGGAGCATCCGGAGTTGGGGCTGGTTTCTCCGGGCGATTTCATCCCGATTGCCGAGGAGACCGGGATCATCATCCCGCTGGGCGAATGGGTCATGCGTCGCTCCTGCGAGCAGATAAGGCTCTGGCAGCAGGACGGTCTGCCGGCCGTGCGGATAGCGGTCAACCTCTCCGGTTACCAGCTACAGCACCGTGATTTTGTCCAGTCAGTCAAACGGGTCCTCGATCAGGTCGGATTGACCGGTGAGCTGCTGGAATTTGAAGTGACCGAGACGGTGGTTATGCAAAATCCCGATTTTGCCGTGGCGATCCTCAATCAACTGCGCGAACTGGGAATACATATCTCGATTGACGATTTCGGCACCGGCTACTCGTCGCTGGCGCATCTCAAGCGGTTTTCGGTGAACACGCTGAAGATCGACAAGTCCTTTGTCCGCGACGTCGAAAGCAATTCGACCGATGCCGCTATTGCCTCGGCCATCATCTCCATGGGCAACAGTCTCAACCTCAGGGTGATCGCCGAGGGGGTGGAAACGGAAGGTCAGCTGGCGTTTCTCAAGGATCGCAAGTGCGACGAGATCCAGGGCTTTCTGTTCAGTCGACCGCTGCCGCCCGATGAGGCCGCCGCATTTCTGCGCAAGGGGGTCTGTGTGGCCTACAGCAAGGAGGAGGCGTAGGCGTCAGTAGAAACTCGGATGGAATAAAGAAAGGGCGAACCGGATGGTTCGCCCTTTGTTGTTGCAGCTAGGTCGTTTGATTGATTAGGCGGTGGCTGTCGGAGGGACGAAAACGCGCTGTGCCAGTTCTTCGTCGAGGCGCAAGAGCCCGTTGCCGTCGTTGCCGATGCGCACCAGCTTGCGGATGATCAGGGAGAAGCTGGCTTCTTCCTCGACCTGCTCGGTGACGAACCACTGCAGGAAAATCTGCGCGGCGTGATTGCCTTCCGCCTTGGCCAGGTCCATCAGCTTGTTGATGCTTGAGGTGACGAAGTTTTCATGCTTCAGGCTGAATTTGAAGGCATCCAGCGGAGTTTCATAGTTGTTCTGGGGGGCGTCGAAGGCACGGAAATCGGTGCGGCCGGCCGCCTCAGTGATGAAGTTGAAAAACTTTTCACCATGGGTCATTTCTTCAAGGGCCTGCACGCGCATCCATGAGGCGATGCCGGGCAGGTCTTCGGATTCGAAATAGCCGGCTATTGCCATGTACAGGTAGGCAGAGAAAAACTCGTTTTTCATCTGCTCGTTGAGAGCGTCCTGAAGTTTCTTGCTGAGCATGTTCGGTCTCCTTGTCGGAAGCGATGGATAATAAATGACCATTCAGGTTAGCAAGTAAATTTATAGCATATCCGCGGATAAAGTCCAGCAGGTTCCGGAGACAAAAAAAGGCGGGGTCCCTTTCGGAACCCCGCCTTGAATTGTAGAGTGGTCGACTACTTGGCGCCGTCGTCGAAGATGATCTTGCGCAGGCCGTCGAGCGCGGTGTTTCCCTGGTTGATCTCTTCTGTGAAGGGGTTGCGATAGGTGTAGGTCAGGTAGGTGCAATCGCAGTCAGAAGGGAGGAACGCGTCCTGAATCATGAATTTCTTGCCGTCCGACTTGCGGGTAACCTCGAGGTTGCCCGAACTGATGTCGTTGCCGAACATGCTGTAGTTGATGTCGGGGCTGTCGAAGAAGACGATCTGCGATACCGTATCCATGGGAATGTCGATGGCGGTGCCGTTCAGCCAGCCCTTGATGATGGGGCGGCCTTCGATCTGGAAAAAGCCGATTTCCTGTCCCTCGATGGTGACGAACTTGCCGAGGCGGGATTCGCCGCCAAAGGCAATGGCCGCCTGAAGGACAATGAACAGGACGGCGATAAAGCTTATCCGCTTGCAAACTTTCATTGCAGAGGTCTCCTTGGTAATGGTTTTATATGAAATTGAAATCGGCAGATTGGTGCCATCCAGAGCCGTTTGTCTAAACTGACCCCTGCAACCAGCTTACTTGGTAACAGTTTTTAAAGAAAAAATCAACGCTTTTTCCGTGTAAAGATTGCGATTAAGGTGGGTTGGGGAAGCTTTAATCTATGCGGAACAGACCCTTGGACGTTGCGGTCGATTTGTGCGGACCGTCAGGGTTCTGCTTCTTTTTGCCCGCCGCCTGTGTTAAGTTCTGCTGCAAGATCGGCGGCAGCGGTCTGCCCGCCATCGGTAAACGCCTGGAGATTCTGATCGTGAAAATTAAATCAACGGTTTTTGTAAAGAGCGCCACCAAGCCATCCAACTACCCTGAAAGCCAATTGCCCGAGGTGGCCTTTGCCGGCCGCAGTAATGTCGGCAAGAGTTCGCTGATCAACACGCTGGTCAATCGCCGGGGCCTGGTTCGGACCTCTTCGACCCCGGGGCGGACCCAGTTGCTGAATTTTTTTGATATCAACGAGGAGTTTTCCCTGGTCGACCTGCCCGGATACGGTTTCGCCAAGGTGCCGCTGGCGGTTAAAAAAGCCTGGGGGCCGATGATGCGGACCTACCTGGAGAAGCGGCCGCAACTGAGGGCGGTGGTCATGCTTTTTGACATCCGCCGGGTTCCCCGCGAGGAGGACCTCGAACTGCTCGACTGGCTGGAAGAATTCGAGATTCCCACTATCCCGGTGATCACCAAGATCGACAAGATCAGTCGCAATCAGCGCGCGGCCCAGATCAAGCCGATCCTCGAGGCGACCGGGTTGCCCCTGGACGCCTTCACGCTTTTTTCATCCCTCAGCAAGGAGGGGCGCGACGAGGTCTGGGAGCGGATCGAGGAGGCCCTGGAACTTGCCGACAGCTAAGGCTTTTCCTGGTCAAAGAAATTGACAGCAGGGAGTGCCTCTGCTACAAGATACGAACAATCTGACGTTTGGGTGCCCGCCGATGTGAAGGCGGGAGAATAGGGAAGAGGGTGTGAATCCCTCGCTGCCCCGCAACTGTAAGCGGTGATGAAAGCCGAAGTGATGCCACTGTCCCGGTCGGGATGGGAAGGCGCGGCGAGTAAGCTGATCCGCAAGCCAGGAGACCTGCCCGAGCGCTGCATGCGAACCTTTCGCGGGAGAGGTTCGGGTGGCCCGCCCGTTCAAGCCCCCGAACTCGATCCTTTTGAGTTCGGGTTTTTTTGTTCGAGGTGTTTATTGATGCAGCAGGGGCTGATTCAGGTCTATACCGGCGACGGCAAGGGCAAGACCACTGCAGCGACCGGCCTGGCGGTGCGGGCGCTCGGCCAGGGGCTGCGGGTTCTGCTGGTGCGGTTTCTCAAGCCGGCCGAACCGGTGAGCGGTGAAGTCGCCTTGCTGCAGACCCTCCCCGGCATCGATATCATCACCTCGGGAATCGGCGTTATCGGCCGCCGCCCCGACCGGGACGAAGTCATCAGAAGCGTTGCCGAGGCCTTTGCGGCGGCGCGCGAACGGATTGCCGGCCACTACGACCTGGTTATTTTCGACGAGATCAACAATGCCCTGCATCGCGGCTATCTGCCGCTGGCGACTTTTCTTGATTTTCTTGAACGGCGCCCGCAAGGGGTCGAGCTGGTGCTGACCGGGCGCAACGCGCCGGCCGAGTTGATCGCCCGGGCCGACCTGGTGACCCGCATGGAAAAGGTTCGGCACCCCTACGAACAGGGGATTGCCGCCCGCCGGGGGATCGAATTCTGATATGGGCCAATTGATTTACGTGAGCGGCGGCGCCCGCTCCGGAAAAAGCGCTTATGCTCAGCAGCGGGCCGAAGCCTGCCCGGGCGATCTGCTCTATGTCGCCACCGCCGGCATCCACGATGCCGAGATGCAGGCGCGGGTGCAGAAGCACCGGGGTGAGCGCGGCGAACGCTGGACCACCCTGGAGGAACCGCTCGACCTGGTTGGCCGTCTGCCCCAGGCTGGCGCCGGCAAGGGAGCGATTCTGCTCGACTGCGTCACCCTGTGGCTGACCAACCTGTTGTTTGACCGCGGCGAGCAAAGCGACCCGGTGCTGGTCGAAATCGACCGCTTCATCGCCGCCCTGCCGCAGATCAGCGCGCCGCTGTTCGTAGTTTCCAACGAGATCGGTTTCGGCATCGTCCCGGAAAATCGGCTGGCGCGGCAGTTTCGCGATCTGGCCGGCACCGCCAACCAGCGGCTGGCTCGAGTGGCCGACGAAGCCTGGCTGGTGGTGTCGGGGCTGCCGCTGCGGTTGAAATAAAACCAAAAGCATTCTCTCGCCCGCTCCTTGCAGTCGCTAGAGCACGCAGGGAGCACAGAGAAAATCTTAAGTAACAAAAGGTTTTTGCCGTTCTCTGTGTCCTCTGTGAGCTCGAGTGAGCGGAGCGAACGGGCGAGAGGCGGTTTTAGGTTTAAGATTTCAGGGAAGAGAGTGATCATGAAATCCTTCGATTTGCAGTCCGTTATTGAATCTATCCGCCCCGTCGACCCGGCCAGTCTGGCCGCGGTGCAGAAGCGCATCGACAGCCAGGCCAAGCCGCAGGGGTCTTTGGGCCGGCTCGAGGAGTTCGCCCGGCGCTTTGTGGCTATCACCGGGCGGGATCAGATCCGCATCAAGACGGTCTTTACCTTTGCCGGCGACCACGGGGTGACCGCGGAGGGGGTGAGCGCCTTCCCCCGTGAGGTCACGCCGCAGATGGTCTTCAATTTCCTCGAAGGCGGGGCGTCGATCAACGCCCTGGCCAACCAGGTCGGTGCGGATGTCCGGGTAGTGGACATGGGGGTCGATCACGACTTCTCTCCGGCCGAAGGCTTGATTCTGCGCAAGATCGGCCGCGGCACCGCCAATTTTGCCAAGGGGCCGGCCATGAGCCGGGCCGATGCGATCCGCTCGCTGGAGGCCGGCATCGAGATGGCGGCCTTCTGTAAAGATAACGGGATCGACCTGGCGGGCACCGGCGACATGGGGATCGGCAATACTACCCCCTCGGCGGCGATCGCCGCCTGCCTGACCGGGCGCACGGTGGCTGAAGTGACCCACCGCGGCACCGGCATCGACGATGCCGCCCTGGCCAATAAGGTCCGGGTGATCGAAGCTGGCCTGGCGCTCAACGCTCCCGACCCGAACGACCCGGTCGACGTGCTGGCCAAGGTCGGCGGCTTCGAGATCGGCGGCATCGCCGGGTTGGTGCTGGGCTGTGCCGCCTTCGGCATCCCGGTGGTGGTCGACGGCTTCATCTCCACCGCCGGCGCGCTGCTTGCCTCGGAACTGCATCCCCATGTCCGTGACTATGTCTTCGCCGCGCACAAGTCGGTGGAAATCGGCCACGGCGCCATGCTCGAAAAGATCGGCCAGCGCCCCATTCTCGATCTCGATATGCGCCTGGGCGAAGGGACCGGCGGCGCTTTGGCCATGGGGCTGATCGAAGCGTCCCTGCGCGCGTTGCGCGAGGTCAAGACCTTCGACGCCGCCGGAGTGACGCCGGGGAGTGAACGATGAAACGGGAGTGGGAAGAGTTTCGCATCGCCGGCGGTTTCCTGACGGTTTTCCCGGTGGCCGGCCGGCTTGACATGACCCCCGAACGGCTTGGCCGCAGCATGGCCTTTTTCCCGGCCGTCGGCCTGCTGCTCGGTTTGGTGTTGGTGGTCATCGATTCGCTGCTGACCCCGTTGATCCCCCGCGCGGTGGTCGACAGCCTGCTGGTGCTGGTCATGATCGCCGTCACCGGCGCCCTGCACCTCGACGGCATCGCCGACCTGTGTGACGGCCTGGCCGGCGGCAAGGACCGCGAAGGCATCCTGCGCATCATGAAGGACAGCCGGGTCGGGGCGATCGGCGTGGTCGGCCTGGTGATGGTCATCCTCCTCAAATACCTGGCCCTGCACAATGTGCCGGTGCAGCTCAAGTCGGCGGCGCTGATTTTCATGCCGGCGGCCGGGCGCTGGGTCCAGGTGGTGCTGGCTACCTACTGCGGCTATATCCGCCCCGGCGGCGGCACCGGCGGGGCCTTCGTCGATAACGTCGGCGAGCGGGAGCTGATCATCGCTTCGTTCACCCTGCTGCTGGCGGCGGTGATCCTGTTCGGTTTCAAGGGATTGGTCGTGCTGGTGCTGCTCGGCCTCGGGGCGATGCTGCTGCTGCGCTATTTCCAGGTCCGCCTTGGCGGAGTGACCGGCGATGTGCTGGGGGCGGGCAACGAAATTATGGAAATTTTCGCACTGCTCCTGGTGCTGGCACTCAAGGGAGCTTAATCGGGATATGACTATGACGCCGACTCGTATTTACCTGCTCCGGCACGGCCAGGTCGAAGGTTTTCAGGATAAGCGCTATAACGGTCAGGCCGACGTTCAGCTGACGGCGCAGGGGCTGGAAGAGTACGCATCGCTGCGGGCCAGACTGGCGGACAAGCCGCTGCGGGCGATCTACACCAGCGACCTCTCCCGTTGTCACACCGGCGCGCATCTGCTGGCTCAAACCCACGGTTTGAGCCCGGTCGCCACAGCCAAACTGCGTGAGTTGCATATCGGCGAATGGGAGGGGATGACCTGGAAAGAGATTCAGGAGCGTTTCCCGAAACAGTGGCAGGCCCGGCTTGATGACATCGTCAACTACCGGGTTCCCGGTGGCGAAAACCTGGTTGATCTGGCTGCCCGGGTACGCCCGATGATCCGCCGGATTGTCTCCGAGCACACCGGCCAGGAGGTGGTCGTGGTCGGGCATGGCGGCGTCAACCGGGTGCTCCTGCTCGACGCCATCGGCGCCCCGCTCGGCCGGCTCTTTCACATCGAACAGAATTTCGGCTGCCTAAATATCATTGACTACTACCCCGACGGCATCGGGGTGGTGAAGCTGCTGAACGGGTAATGACGCCTTTAGTGATTGCCGCGCCGTCCTCCGGCTGCGGAAAAACCACGGTGACCCTCGGTCTGCTCGCCGCGTTAAGACGCCGGGGACTGGCGGTGGCACCTTTCAAGGTCGGACCGGATTTCATCGACCCGGGCCATCATGCCGCCGCCTGCGGCAGAATCTCGCGCAACCTCGATGGCTGGATGTGCGGCGAAAAACCGGTCCGCGAAATCTTCGCCCGCGGCTGCGGCGGCGCCGAGCTGGCGGTGATCGAAGGGGTCATGGGGCTCTTCGACGGAGCCTCGGGGGAGAGCGAGGAAGGGAGTACCGCCGAGGTGGCCAAGTGGCTTGGCGGCAAGGTGGTGCTGGTGGTTGACGCCCGCTCCCAGGCCCGCAGTGCCGCGGCCTTGATCAAGGGATTCGTCGAGTTTGATCCGCAGCTTCAATTTGCCGGGATCGTCTTCAACCGGGTCGGCAGTCCCCGTCATGAAGAGCTGCTGCGCCAGGCGGTTGCCTCGGTGCCCGGTCTGCCGCCGGTCCTCGGCTGCCTGCCGCGGGACGCCGAACTGGCGCTGCCGGAGCGGCACCTGGGGCTGGTGACGGCAGGGGATGCCGGGTGCGATGCTGAATTTTTCGAACGCCTAGCCGACTGCATTGAGGATCACGTCGATCTGGATGTTCTGCTGCGGATGCGGGAAGAGTCTGCTCTTCCCAGGGCGCAGCAAGCGGCGCCCCTGCGGTGTTCCTCGCGGGTGCGTATTGCCGTGGCTCGCGACCAGGCTTTTTGCTTCTACTATCCGGACAACCTCGAGCGGCTCGAGGCGGCCGGGGCCGAACTGGTCTATTTCTCGCCGCTGCGGGATTCGGCGCTGCCGGAGGGCATCGACGGCCTGTATCTCGGCGGCGGTTACCCCGAACTGCATGCCGAAAAGCTGGCGGCCAATGACGCACTGCTCGCGCAAATCCGCACCCAGGCGGTGGCGGGATTGCCGGTTTATGCCGAGTGCGGCGGCTTCATGCTGCTGGCCGAGAGCATCGACACTCATTTGATGTCCGGGGTTTTCCCGGCCGCGGCACGGATGCTCCCCCGCCGCAAGGCCCTCGGCTATCGGGAGGTGCGGCTTGCGGCCGACTCTCCCCTCGGTCCTGCGGGGACGCTGGCCCGCGGCCACGAGTTTCACTATTCGGAGCTGGAGATGCCGGCGGCTGTCCCCCGGCTCTACCAGATGAGCCGCCGCGGCGGAGTCGACCTGGGGACGGAGGGGTTCCGGGTGCACAACGTACTCGGGTCGTATGTCCACCTCCATTTTGCCAGTAATCCTCAGGTGTCGAAACATTTTGTCGAATTCTGCTTGAGCATAAAAAGATCAAAGGAGACGTTTCTTGAAAACCCAGATTGAGCTTGCCCGCGAAGGTATTGTAACCCCCCAGATCGGCGCCGTGGCCCGTGACGAGAATGTCCCGGCCGACTACGTCCGGCGCATGGTCGCCGAAGGGAAGATCGTCATCCCCTGGAACCATAACCGCAAGCCGAAGGCCGTCGGCATCGGCAAGGGCCTGCGCACCAAGGTCAACGCCTCGATCGGCACCTCCTCCGACATCGTCGACTACGACGCCGAAATCAGCAAGGCCCGTGCCGCCGAGAAAGCCGGCGCCGACACCCTGATGGAGCTCTCCGTCGGCGGCGATCTTGATCGGGTCCGCCGCGAGGTCATCGCCAGCGTTGATCTGCCGGTCGGTAACGTCCCTCTCTACCAGGCTTTCTGCGAAGCGGCGCGTAAATACGGCGACCCCAACAAGCTCGAAGAAGAGATGCTCTTCGATATTATCGAGCAACAGTGTGCCGACGGCATGGCCTTCATGGCGGTGCACTGCGGCATCAATCTCTACACCATCGAACGCCTGCGCAAGCAGGGTTACCGCTACGGCGGGCTGGTTTCGAAGGGGGGAGTCTCGATGGTCGCCTGGATGATGGCCAACAAGCGGGAGAACCCTCTCTACGAGAAGTTCGACCGGGTTGTCTCCATTCTCAAGAAATACGATACCGTACTGTCGCTGGGCAACGGCCTGCGCGCCGGCGCCATCCACGATTCCCACGACCGGGCCATGGTGCAGGAACTGCTGATCAACTGCGAACTGGCCGAGCTCGGCCAGGAGATGGGCTGCCAGATGCTGGTCGAAGGGCCGGGACACATGCCGCTGGACGAGATCGAAACCAATATCCGGCTGCAGAAGCGCATGAGCAACGACGCCCCCTACTACATGCTCGGTCCCATCTCCACCGACGTGGTGCCCGGCTACGACCACATCAGCGCCGCCATCGGCAGCGCCCAGTCGAGCCGCTACGGTGCCGACCTGATCTGCTACATCACCCCCGCCGAACACCTCGCCCTGCCCAACGAGCAGGACGTGATCGACGGCGTCAAGGCGGCCAAGGTGGCCGCCTACATCGGTGATATGAACAAGTACCCCGGCCGCGGCCGCGAGCGGGACAAGAAGATGAGCAAGTGCCGCCGCGACCTCGACTGGAACAAGCAGTTCGAACTGGCGCTCTTTCCCGAGGATGCCAAGGCGATCCGCGCCAGCCGCACTCCCGAGGACGAGCAGACCTGCACCATGTGCGGCGACTTCTGCGCCTCCCGCGGCGCCGGCCAGTTGTTCAAGGCCGATCTGAAGGGCGATAAAATCTGATTGAGCCGTAGGGGCAGGCCCCTGTGCCTGCCCTTGTTCTGCGTACCCAATACAAGGGCACCCACAGGGGGGTGCCCCTACCGAAACAAACATTTTCAGGCGCAGGAAAGTGGAGTGCAATTCTCCCGCGGACCCGCCGCTGTAACGGGGGACGGACCTCTCGCAAGCCCACTGTACGGTACTCAAACCGTGCGGGAAGGGGAGAGGGAAGGATGATCCCGGAGCCAGAAAGCCTGCCTGAAGGTGTGGGTGAATGCCCGATCTGTCGAGCATTCACCCGGAACGACCACCGAAGGCAAAGGGGGTTGAAGGGTGTCGTCTATCCTTCCCCCGGCTCTCTCGGTCGGGGGTTTTCTTTGGAACGAGGTTTCCGCACCGAAGGAGGATGGACATGCACATCATGGAAGGTTTTCTGCCGGCGAAACATGCCCTGGGCTGGGGCGCCGCAGCGCTTCCCTTTGTGGCCCTGGGGCTGCGATCCATCAAGAAAAAGGTGCGGGAAAACCCGGAGCTGAAGATGCTGCTCGGGGTCTCGGCCGCTTTCACCTTCGTCCTCTCGGCCCTGAAACTGCCCTCGGTGACCGGAAGCTGCTCCCATCCCACCGGTACCGGGCTCGGCGCGGTGCTGTTCGGGCCGCTGGCGATGGCGCCGATTGCCGCCATCGTGCTGCTGTTCCAGGCGCTGCTGCTGGCCCATGGCGGCCTGACCACCCTGGGCGCCAACATATTCTCCATGGGGATCGTCGGACCGCTGGTCGCCTACGGACTGTTCCGGGCGGGACGATTGGTCCGGTTGCCACAAGGACTGACCCTCTTTCTCGCCGCCACCCTGGCCGCCCTGGCGACCTACCTCACTACCTCGGCGCAACTGGCGCTGGCGTTTCCCGACCCGGTCGGCGGCTTTGCCGCAGCGCTGGCCAAATTCGCCGGCATTTTCGCTCTGACCCAGATCCCGCTGGCGGTCAGCGAAGGGTTTTTGACCGTGCTGATCTTCAACGTGCTGGTCAAGCACAGCTCTCGCGAGCTGCATGATCTGGGGCTGCCGCTGGTCCGGGAAGGTGCCCGACCATGAGTAAACGATGGCAGAATGTGCTGATGATCCTCGCGGTGATCGTGCTGGTCGCCTGGCCGCTGTTGACCGTGCGGGCGCCGCAGGCTGGGCCTGGTGGCGAACCGGCGGAAATTTTCACCGGCGCCGATGGTCAGGCGCAAGGGGTGATTCGGCAGCTGGCGCCCGACTACCAGCCCTGGGCCGCGCCCTTGCTGGCACCGCCGAGCGGCGAAATCGAAAGCCTGCTCTTTACCCTGCAGGCGGTTCTGGGAGCGGGCTTCATCGGATATTATGTCGGCGTTAAGCGGGAGCGTGCGCGCGGCAGCGCGGCTTCCGGGATTTCCCGTGCTGCTTGACGCCTACGCTTACGGCAACCGCTGGCGGCAGCTGAATCCGACAGAAAAGGGGCTGCTGACCGGATTAGCTCTGCTGGCGGCGCTGGCGGCCCGCTCGCCGCTGCCCGCCCTGGTCGTGTTCACCTGCATGGCGGTGTTGACCGTTGTCGGCGCCGGAATCCCGTTTCTGGCCTACCTGCGCCTGCTGCTGCTGCCGGCCGGGTTTCTGTTGGCGGGGGTGGCGAGCCTGGTGATTTCATTTGCGGGTGGCGATATCCCGCTGGGCACCCTGCCGTGGCTCGGCCTGCCGGTTTTCTTAAGCGAAGCGGGCCTGGCGCAGGCCGCGTTGGTGCTGGCTCGTTCCCTCGGGGCGGTGGCTGCGCTCTATTTTCTCGCCCTGACCACGCCGATGACCGAAATCATCGGCCTGCTGCGGCGGCTGCGGGTTCCGGTCCTGCTGCTCGAACTGATGGTGCTGGCCTATCGGCAGATTTTCGTGTTTCTGCAGATCGCCCGAAAGATGCGGGTCGCCCAGGCGTCCCGCCTCGGCTACGCCACCACCGGCACCAGTTTCCGTTCGCTGGCGAGCCTGGGAGCCAACCTCTTCCTGCGGGCGCACCACCGCTCTCAGCTGCTGCACCGTTCGCTGGTCTGCCGCGGTTATGAGGACGAGCTGCGCTGGCTGGAGCGGGACTATCCCCGTTCCAACCGTAACCTGCTGCTGGCGGCAGGTGTCGGTGGGGGATTATTGGTAATGGCACTGCTGGTTTAGGCGAAAGAAAATAAGGCTCAATATCAGCCTCGCGCCCGTTCGCTGCGCTCTCTGGAGATCACAGAGAACGCAGAGAAATCTAGTTTATGGTTTGATGTGTTTTTCCTCTGTGTGCTCTGCGTGCTCAAGCGACTGCAAGGAGCGGGCGAGAGATGCTTTTCAGATGGTCAGGGAGATGATGCCCCCAGTTCTTGAAGTCAGAGATGTCGAATTCAGCTACCCCGACGGCACCCGCGCGCTGCAGTCGCTCTCGCTCGGGTTCGCCCGTGGGCGGCGCACGGCCCTGCTCGGTCGCAACGGGGCCGGCAAGTCGACCCTGTTTGCCCTGCTCAACGGCATCGAAAGACCGGGCCGCGGCGAGGTCCATTTCGATGGCGCGCCGGTCGCCTATGACCGGGGCAGCCTGCGGCAGCTGCGGCGCAGCGTCGGTGTGGTCTTCCAGGATCCCGACACCCAGCTCTTTTCGGCCAGCATCCGCGAGGACATCTCCTTCGGCCCGGTCAATCTCGGACTGCCCAGAGGCGAAATTCAGCAGCGGGTCGAGGCGGCCCTGGCGGCGGTGGGGCTGACGGCCTTGGCCGAGCGTCCCACCCATGCCCTCAGCTACGGCGAGAAGAAGCGCGCCTGCATCGCCGGGGTGCTGGCCATGGACCCCAGGGTGCTGATCCTCGATGAGCCGACCGCCGGACTCGATCCGCCCATGGCCGCCGAGCTGATGATCCTGCTCAACGCCTTGCACGAGCGGGGTATCACCGTGATCCTGGCCACCCACGATGTCGATTTTGCCTTCGCCTGGGCCGACGACCTCTGTGTGCTGCAGGAAGGAACCCTGGCCTTTCACGCTGCCGCCGACGACTTTTCCGCCGTCGCCGAGCATTTTCCCGGGCTGGGTCTGGAGCTGCCCTGGGTTTACGAGGTGTTCGGTGAACTGTGGCGCAAAGGGGCCATCGACGGCGAGACGCCGCCCCGCACCCGGGCGGAGCTGCTGGCGCGGCTGCGGTAACCCTGAAATCGCCGCTCGCCCGCTCCTTGCCGTCGCTAGAGCTCACAGAGAACGCAGAGAAAACCTAAAAAAATTCTCCCTGTGACCTCTGCGTGCTCGAGTGGGCATAGCGAACGGGCGCGAGAATGGTTTTAAGGGTTTTTTTTAAAGTGACACAAGAGAGTGTCAGCGAATTTCTTGTAAAGGAGTTAAACGATGAAAACTGCAATTCTGCTGATGGGGCATGGGTCCCGGGTGGCCGAGGCCAACAGCGCCCTGTATGATATTGCCGAGATGGTCAAGGCCGAGACCGGCTGCCCGATCATCGAGGTGTCGTTTCGCGAGCAGCACGCCCCCAACATTCAGAAGGGGATCGACGCCTGCGTTGCGAAAGGGGCGACCCGTATCCTGCTCTACCCGTATTTCCTCTTTGCCGGCGCCCACGTGCTCGAGGATCTGCCCGAGGAGATCGAAGCGGCGCGCAAGCGTCATCCCGGCCTGGAGATGGTGCTGGGCAAGCCTCTCGGTGTCCATCGCAAGCTGGCTGAAATCGTCTGTGAGCGCATCGAATCGACCCTGCAGGACGCGGGCTGGTCGCAGTGATGTCGGACTCGGGAAGAATTGCCATGGCCGGCGCCGCTGTTATCCTTGACCCGCTGGAGATCGAGCGCAAAAGCTTCGAGATTATCGACGCCGAGGTCGGGCCGCACGGCTACGACGCCCGCCAGTGGCCGGTGGTGCGGCGGATTATCCACACCACCGCCGATTTCGAATTCGCCCGCAGCACCTCTTTTTCACCGGGAGCGGTAGCGGCCGGGGTTGCCGCCCTGCGCAGCGGTGCGAAGGTGCTGAGCGATACCAACATGGTCAAGTCCGGGGTCAACAAGGCTCGTCTGGCTGCTTTCGGCTCCGCCATCGATTGCCATGTCGCCGATGCCGAAGTGGCGGCGCAGGCCAAGGCCGCCGGGGTGACCCGCTCGATCATGGCCACCCGCAAGGGGGTGGCGGAGGGCTGCCGGATCTTCCTGATCGGCAACGCGCCGACCGCCCTGTTCGAACTTTTGGAACTGGTGCGAACCGGACGCCTCGAGCCGGCCCTGGTGGTCGGGGTGCCGGTCGGGTTTGTCGGCGCCGAGGAGTCGAAAGAGGCGCTGCTGGCCTCCGGGCTCCCGTTCATCACGTGCCGCGGGCGCAAGGGGGGGTCGGCGATTGCCGCGGCCATCCTCAATGCCCTGATGATTCTCGCCAGCGAACAGGACTGATTGATGGCACGAACGCTTCGCCACGGTTATACCACCGGCGCCTGCGCCGCCGCGGCCGCCCTGGGGGCGGCCCGGATGCTGCGCGACCAGCGCCTGGTGACGGCGGTTGAGCTGGCGCTGCCGGCGGGGTTTGCCGCGAGCTTTGCTTTGGCCGGGCAGGCTTTCGATGGCGAGCGCGCCCGTTGTTTCGTGGTCAAGGACGCCGGGGACGATCCCGATGTTACCCACGGTGTCGAAGTTCACGCCGAGCTGAGCTGGATTGCGGCGGCGATCTGGCAGCCGGCCATCACCCTGGTCGGTGGCATCGGAATCGGCAAGGTGACCAAGCCGGGGCTGGCGGTGGCAGTCGGTGAGCCGGCCATCAACCCGGTGCCGCGGCGGATGATCCTCGAGGCGGTCGCCGCGGTCTTCCCAGCGCTGCCGGCGGGACGGCACCTGCGCGTCACCATCAGCATTCCTGACGGCGAAGCGCGCGCCCTGCGCACCCTCAACGAGCGCCTCGGGATTGTCGGCGGGCTGTCGATTCTCGGCACCACCGGGGTAGTGAAGCCGATTTCCCACCAGGCCTGGACCGATACCCTGGAGGTCGCGCTCGACGTGGCCCTGGCCGCCGAAGCGCCGGCGGTGGTCTTTTCCACCGGGCGCAGCAGCGAGGCGGCGGCCGAACAGTATCTGGAATTGCCCGAGGAAGCCTTCGTCATGATGGGCGATCACGTCGGCTACGCCCTGCAGGCCGCTCATCGCAAGGGGGTGCCCCAGGTGGTGGTGGCGGCCCAGTTCGCCAAGCTGGTGAAGGTCGCCTGCGGCCACCCGCAGACCCATGTCGGCTCGTCCAGCCTCGACCTGCCGAAAATGGCTCGCTGGGCCCGCAACGGCGGCCTTGACGAGGGGCTGGCGAAAACGATAGAGTGTGCCAACACGGCCCGCGAAATATTTGAAAATATCGGGATGGACCACCCGCTGACGGCGCTGGTCGCCGACCGGGCCCTGGCCCAGTTGAGCGGCTGGGCGCCGGGGGTGGACATCGCCGTGCTGCTGGTCGGCTACGGCGATTGCCAGGCGGTCCGTTTCGGCAACTGGCCAAAGGAACTGGAGAGGAAAGGGAGACCATGAACAAGATATACGTGATCGGCGCCGGGGTGGAAGGACAGGAAGGTTTCAGCCGGCGTTCGCTCGAGCTGATCGGCAAGGCCGACATCCTGTTCGGCGGCGAGCGGCAGCTCCAGCTCTTTCCAGAGTTTGCCGGTGAGAAGGTGGTGATCGGCAGCAACCTGTCCGGCATCGTCGAGCGCCTGAATTCCCGCAAGGGGCTGGCCGTGGTGCTGGCTTCCGGCGATCCCCTCTTCTTCGGCGTCGGCCGCATGCTGCTGCGCAACCTCGACAAGGACGCGCTGGAGTTCCTCCCCAACGTCAGCTCGGTGCAGTACGCCTTCGCCAAGATCAAGGAACCCTGGGACGACACCGTCTTCGTTTCGGCCCACGGCCGCGGCCTCAAGGGGGCGGTCGACCGCATCGTTTCCAATGACAAGGCCGCCATCCTCACCGATGACGTCAATACCCCGGCCGCCATCGCCGCCGAGCTCATCGAGCGCGGCCGCGACGGCTACACCGCCTACCTCTGCGAAAATCTCGGTGGGGCCGATGAGCGCATCCGCAACATCGACCTGCATGGCCTGTTGAAAATAAAAGCCGCGCCCCTCAACGTGCTGATCCTGATCAAGCAGTTCGAGGCGGCCGGCGACGAGTATGTGCCGACCCTCGGCATCCCCGACGAGGAGTTCGCCACCATCAAGAAGCTCATCACCAAAGAGGAAATCCGGGTGGTGACCCTGGCCAAGCTCAAGCTGCGCCACGACATGTGCCTGTGGGATGTCGGCGCCGGCAGCGGTTCGGTGAGCATCGAGGCCGATCACCTGCTCCCCAACGGCCGCATCTTCGCCATGGAGCGCAACGAGCAGTGCCTTGGCTTCATCAAGCAGAACCTCAACAAGTTCAACACCCGCCACGTCACCCTGGTTCCCGGCGAGGCGCCCGACTGCTTCGAAGATCTGCCCGATCCCGACCGGGTTTTTATCGGCGGCAGCGGGGGTAACCTGTTCGACATCCTCGATGCGGTCGATGCCCGGCTGCCGGCCGAAGGGCGGATCGTCATCAACGCCATCACCCTCGAAACCCTGACCGCCGCCACCGAGTATTTCGACAATGCCGGCTACCAGGTCGAGGTGACCACGGTCAACATCTCCCGCACCAGGCCGCTGACCGAATACAAGATGTTCGAGGCCTACAACCCGGTTTACATTATTGTCGGCGTAAAGAACTGACCTGACGATTGCCGTAGTGAAGGAATTCCGCTTTTGAAGAATCCCCGTTTGATCGCCGTGGGCGTCGGCCCCGGCGACCCGGAACTGCTGACCCTCAAGGGGGCCCGCCTGCTGCGTGAGGCCGACGTGGTCGTGACCCCGGTTGGCGACCGTTCCGAAAGTTCGGTGGCCCAGTCCATTATCGCCGGCCTGGTCGATGCCGACCGCCAGCAGCTGCTGACCCACGTCTACCCGATGAAAAAGAATCCCGCCGAGATGGAGGACGCCTGGCAGGCTTCGGCCGCCGAAGTGGCGGCCCTGGTTCGCGAAGGCAAAATGGTTGCCTTCGTCACCCTCGGCGATCCCTTCCTCTACTCGACTTTCCTCTACCTTTACCGGATTGTTCTGGATCAGTATCCCGACGTGGCGGTGGAGGTGGTGCCGGGGATCTCCAGCATCAACGCCGCCGCCGCGGTCGCCGACCTGCCCTTGGGGGGGGCCGCCGACCGTATCGCCATCCTGCCGGCGACCTTCGAAGAAGACAAGCTGCGCCAGACCCTGCTCGACTTCGACACCGTGGTGCTGATGAAGGTGTCCCGGGTCTTTGACCGGGTGCGCGGCCTGCTGAAAGAGATCGGCGGCGACCGCCAGGCGGTCTACGTCAAGCGGACCGGGCTCAGCGGCGAAGCGGTCTTTTACGATCTCGACGCGGTTAAGGCCGAGGACCTCGATTACCTGTCGCTGGTGATCGTCGGTCGTCCGGGAGGCTGGCGTGACTAGCCCGGCTCAGGTTCTCTTCGTCGGTGCCGGTCCCGGCGACCCCGAGCTGATCACCGTCAAGGGACTCAAGGCCCTGCAGGCGGCCGACCTGGTGGTCTATGCCGGGTCGCTGGTCAATCGGGCGCTGCTGGCCGAGCTCAAGCCCGGCGCCGCGGCCCATGACAGCGCCCCGCTGACCCTCGAAGAGGTGCTGGCGCTCATGGCCGAGGCGGTGGCCGCCGGAAAGCGGGTGGTGCGCCTGCACACCGGCGACCCCTCGGTCTACGGAGCGATCCAGGAACAGATGGAAGCCCTCGACGCCCTTGGCATCGGCTACCGGGTGATTCCCGGGGTGACCGCGACCTTTGCCGCCGCGGCGACCCTGCGCCAGGAGCTGACCCTGCCGGGAGTTTCCCAGACCGTGGTGCTGACCCGCATCGAGGGGCGCACCCCGGTGCCGGAAAAAGAGCAGCTGCGCAAAATCGCCGCCCTCGGCGCCACGGTCTGCCTCTACCTGTCGGTGTCGATGATGGACAAGGTGGTGGCCGAACTGCTGGCCGGCGGGATCTACACCCCGGCGACCCCGGTGGCGGTGGTGAGCAAGGCGAGCTGGCCCGACGAACGAATCGTCGAGGGGACCCTCGGCGATATCGCCGATAAGGTGGCGGCGGCCGGAATCGGGCGCCAGGCGCTGATCCTGGTCGGCGAAGTGCTGGCCGCCCGCAGCCAGGGGGTACCGGAAAAATCGAAGCTGTACGATAAAGATTTCGACCACGGCTTTCGCATCCATTCCTGAATTCCGTTGAGCCACGTTCAACCCAGGCGAATTCCATGACCCTAGCGATCATCGCCATAACACCCGGAGGGGCCGAGCTGGCCCGCCGGCTCGGCCAGGCGCTTCCGGATGCGTGCCTGCACCTCCCCGAGCGGCTGCGCGCCGAGGATCAAAGCGCCTATTTCAGCGAACCCTTGGCGGAGTTGCTGCCGCGCCTGTTCTCCCGGGGCGATGCCCTGTGCTGCATCATGGCGACCGGGATCGTGGCCCGCCTGTTGGCGCCGCACCTGCGCGGGAAGGCGGTCGATCCGGCGGTGGTGGTGATGGACGAGGCCGGGGAATTCGCCATCAGCCTCTTCTCCGGGCATCTCGGCGGCGCCAATGAACTGGCCTGCCGGTTGGCCCGGATCAGCGGCGGCCGCCCAGTGATTACCACCGCCACCGACGTCAACGGCCTGTCGGCCTGGGACGATGTCGCCCGCCGCGCCGGTCTGGTGGTTGAGCCGGTAAAGAACATCAAGCATCTCAACAGCATGCTGTTGTACGGGGAAAAAATTGCCCTGGTCGACCGGCGGGGGAGGGTTGCCCGCTACTTCTCCGGGGTGCCGGGAGTTTTCGCGGCGGGGACCTTCTCCACGGCCCTGCATGCCGGTGCCGCCGGGATGGTCTTTGTCACCCATCGCCTGATCCCGCATCTCGACAAGCATTCCAACCTGCTGCTGCTGCGCCCCCGCGACCTGGTGGTCGGGATCGGCTGCAACCGGGGAACCTCGGTCGACGAGATCGAATCGGTGGTGCTGCAGGAGCTGAAACGGGCCTTTTTGTCTTCGGCCAGCATCGCCAGCCTGGCGACGATCATCGACAAGGCCGATGAGCCCGGGCTGAATGAGTTCGCCCGGCGCCTTGATCTGCCGATCGAACATCACGAGGCGGCGGCCCTCAACCAGGTTTCGACCCCCACTCCGGCGTCTGCCCATGTCATGGCGGCGGTCGGTGCGCGGGGCGTCTGCGAGCCGGCCGCCATCCTTTCGGCCGGGGGCGGCCCGCTGCTGGTCACCAAGCAGAAACGCGGCAACGTCACCGTGGCGATAGCTGAAAAACTGTGATTGGTGATTGGATCAATCGCTGATAAATTTTGCAACCAGACACAAATCACCAATTATCAATCACTG